>JBHHWW010000117.1:0-3827 GCA_046756725.1 Nitrospiria bacterium
CAAGGTCGGCAGTGAAGCTTGAAAATTCCGGCACGGCTTCATCGTCCCGATCGGGTGGTACGGCGACGTAGTGGGAGGCGCTCCCGATGTCAATCCCTGCCGCATTCGGATGGGTTATGGTCAGCGCTTGTGTCTTGCCTTTTTTGAGTTTGAGCCTAAGATGACGTTGTGCCACGATTTGATCCCTCCTCTAGGTTGGATGGTGGCACTGCATCGGGTACGTCGTCTTGCTCACTCTCTCAAACGGGATATCGAATCAGCGGTGCTGCTTTGCCAGTCCGATTCACCAATGTCGATGACGCCATATTGGGTGTTTTGGTACAACACCCCGTCTCGTGGACAATCTTGGGGACCATCGAACCAGAGAGCCAGAAAAGATATTTCAGACTAGTATCGAAGCAGGACGTACCAGCCTCAGAGCGCGTTTAGAATTCTTAGCAACCTCTCTTGAATCATATGAAAATTACACCGAAAAACCCCCTGTTTCCGTCATTCCACCAAGGCCGTCATTTCCCATGCTCAAGATTATGGGCATCGAAACCCTATCAAAACATCTCTACCGAGTTCTCGGCTCCAATTCATGCGTCAAAGCTTCGCGTGAACCCGTTGAAAACTATATACTACGAACAGGAGAGCTACCATACATTACACCTCCCACAGAACCTGTGCTAAGGAAAAAACCCAGGATGGCACATTGGTGTACCTATGCAAAATTCTCTTCCCCAACAGACACCCACGACCCAAACAATGTAGACCTTCATTTCTACGGTTATTTTATTGAACCGTTGGCGCAGGACCATTCCCCGCTCGGGAGTGGTGAGGTACAAATAATGGTCTTTGGAAAACCAAAGGTGGTTTCATTTGAAAAATGGATCAAAATATAAGGCGACAACGACTACTCACAGTCAAATTAAATACGGACAACGCTATTTTACTGGTATTCCAAGTAAGATTCTTTCCAGTATTACCTAATTTAGGTGCAATATTATTCTTTTCTTTTCCGTGAGTTGGGAAGCATTTAAGTCACTTTATCTTCTCGGCATCTTCTACCCGCGACGGGCGCCCTATTTCACTCGATTCTCGGCAGTCTCATAAGACATCGCCTCTATATTTACCTGGGGCCTGTCAGACGAAACCCGAAGGGCTGGGGCGATTTCCCCATCCAGCTGCGTTGTCATTCCCCTATGCAGCATCACTACATTTCACTCATTCCGCCTTGCTGGGCGAAAAAAAATAACTCCAGCAGAGCCCATTGGGTTTGTGTTAACAGGCCCTAATTCATTAAAAAAAAGATCTCCCCAGGCAAAAAACGCCGACTTAAAAAAAAGACACTTCTTGTGACTACCTCCATGAACATCTACTGGTTTTCCAAGTAAAGAATTCCGCGCTTCAGGAAATAACCTGACGAATACAGGAAGCAAATGAAGTAGATTGATCCTCCACAGATTCACTTCGAAGGGCCTCCAATGCCCCCCTCCTTCACGCTCATACCATGAGGTAACCACCTTTATTACTTCAACAAAATCAAGTCATTATGAGGGATTTAAGTGACTTAAGTCCGAAGGAGGCGCTGAATGATGGCCGCGCGAAAGATATTACTTTTAACCCCTTCTAGTCGAGGGAAATGCGTTCGAACCTCATCGATCGCATCTTCTATCTTTTTGTGAAGCGACTCAGGGACAACACACATCACCGGCCGCTTTAATTCGTCCTGCTCCGATGCAATATCCACCAAATCCCAATACTCAGGCATCTCCAGAAATTGCTCAACAGCCTCTACAATCCACCGGCTCTTCCCCTTCAAACCATATCCCGCACTCACCAGTGCGGCAAGCATTTCTCTTTCTGTATTCTGGTTGATCCGAAATGACCCGTGCGTTTTTTTCTCTTTCTTAATTTTCATTCTCGGCCTCTAGGAGATCTAGCAACTTTCTAAATGCCAAAGATGTTTCATTCAGGTCTTGCCAATCCACGGCATCAAATATCTGTGCATATTTCTTATACTCCGGTTGCTGCACCACAAGTCCAATCAGCTTTTCGACAACACGCGGGCTTTTGGTCCCTCCCAAATTGACTCTCGATAAAGGCTTTCCAACCCTATTTTTCGAACTCTTCCCTCCCCGTTTCTTTTCCCTTTTTGCATCTTCGAGCAATTTCATCATCTCATTCAACTTCTTCAAAGATGATCCACTTTCACACTCAACAATCAAGTCCGCTCGAATCTCTCGATCTTTGACTTTGGAAAGCAACGCACCTTTCTCAATACTGTTTATCGTTCCTGAATCAATCTTCTCTTTCACGTCCATGGGTGCCTTGATGATTGCGAGATAGTTACTTGCCTGAGGCGTTGAAACGGACAATAACTCCTTCAACAATGTTGCTGTCATTTTAAGCTCTGGCTGTTTCGCCTGAATGCTCTCGATGATTGCACGGATATTTCCTATTCTATCTTTGAGGGCCAGATCTTCACGTTCATTATTTTCGATCCACTGAATCGTCCGAAGATCTTCCTCCACAGGTCGATTCCCGTAGATCCTTGTTTGAATATCTTGTTTTCCGATTAATAGGCACGAGAGGTATCTTCGCTCTCCGGCAATAACCCGATACTGATCACCATGCTTGTACACCGAAATCGCGTTAATAAGCCCATTTTTCTGGATGGTCTCCCCCATTCTCTTTAGACCTTCCAGCTCCTCCTTTTTGACCTTAAACAAAGGGTCCCCGTTGCTAAGCCCATTTTGAACTTCCTGGGGGGAGATTGAGAGTTCTCTCGGATTATCCGGGTCAACTTCGATTCGAGCGAGAGGAACGATTTCGTACCGAAGTTCATTCCTGTTGTTTCGGACGACAGAGAATGTTTCTTCTAACCCCTGTTTTAGCTGTTTACTAATCCCAAAGCTTTTTCTTTTTTTGCTCTTCTCCGACATTAGTTCCCTCCGAAAACATTCTGGGCAATGTATTTACATACAGCTATTGCCTCATCTTTTGCCTTATTTGAATCCGGAAGATCAAAGATGGATTCTGGCTTGGCACCTTCCGCATCCACTTCTGAGAAACTGGCCCGCGATCCCAGAGAAACCGGCATGATGTATTGCTTTACGAATTCCGTTTCTCTCAAACTTCTTAGCATGTCTCGATGTAAATTAATTGGTCGGAACATATTGGGGAGGACACCAACAAGTTCTAAAGGTCTCGAGGGATCCCGACTCAAAGCCTCTTGTTTCCACAATTGCAACATCCCATATACCCCTTGAATGGGTTGTTCTTCCATAATCGAGGGAATCACCATGTGTGTTGCTGCCTTGATGGCACTAATCGTCAAGGGGCCCTTGCTTGGCGCAGTATCAATGATTACAACATCATACATTTCTTGAAGATCCGGCATCTCTAAAAAAAGTCCAAGTTGCTTATGGACCTTGTCGATCACTTCAGACCTTCGAACAGATTCTGCTTCTAATAACCGATCAGCGTGAGCAGGGGTCATGTCCAGGTTCTCGATATAGGTTTCATAGGGATAAACAAGCCCTCCAAAAAAAATATCGGCAATACTACTTCTTCCTTCAGGACCAATTCCTTCAAATTCTTCCGGCTCATACTCCGGATATATAGGGGGAATCTTTCCACCGGGTGTCGCTGGATCTATTTCCATTGAAAGAAAACGTTGGGAGAAATTGCATTGAGGATCAAAATCAATTGCCAGCACTTTTTTGCCAAGAACCACGGAGATATACTCCGATAAAAGAATGCTGAGTTTCGTTTTGCCAACTCCGCCTTTATTATTTGCCGGAACAATAACTTTCATAATAAGACTCCAATCTTCATATACA
>JBHHWW010000118.1:0-3769 GCA_046756725.1 Nitrospiria bacterium
GGAGTATACTAAATTTAGTTCATGAAGTCTCTATATTTAATTGCCAGGTTAATAGTAAGGAAAGCAATGCCAGGCATGATTATATTGTCGAGTGGCATATGAATGGATCAACGGCTACAGAACCCCACGATATTCACACGCAGAAGCCTACTGCATATTTTTTAAATTAACTGAATAATTTAATGGTATAAACGATATTTTTTTGGTATTATTTTTATTCCTGCTCAGAAATTTCAATAGTCATCTCGACAATTCATAAATGGAATGATGCGTAGAACAGGTAAGCCTTTCATTCTTATTATTGTTTTTTTTGAACTTGTCGTGCTCTATGCTCCCACCATAAAGTGGCTTTTTTCACGTTGGACGATGAGTGTGTGGCATCATACCCACGGACTTATATTGCCTCCTGTCATTTTTTACCTCATCAGGAATAAGCTTCGAGCGCTTCGGCAGTTGCCAATCCAATCGAGTGTCTGGGGTTTCCTGGTGTTGGTCCCCGCCTTGTTACTGCATGTCCTGGATACGGGGATGCACACGCAATTGTTGTCCGCGATTTCCCTTGTACTGTCACTCTTGGGATTGTCGTTGTTATTTCTCGGGATCGAACGAAGCAAAGAGATTGGGTTCCCCTTATTTTTCTTGTTTTTTGCTTTGCCTATCCCGTTGGTCTTGACAGAACAGATTCATTTGTTGCTCCGTAAGATCACCACAGCGAATATCGCATACACGATTCCATATTTCGGCATTCCAATTTTCACGGAAGGAACGACCATTTTCCTCCCGAACTCCACGCTTCTCGTCTCAGATGCATGTAGTGGTTTTTCCACGCTCTACGCGGTAGCGGCATTTGCATGCATCACGGCTTACATGACGCCAAATCGTAGACAAGGGGTTCTCGCGCTCATCGCGATTATCCCCGTTGCGATTGCCGCAAACACGGCGCGGGTCATCTCTCTTGTCTTGCTGAAACACTGGGGCGGAGGGGATATTCTGGAGACATTTCTTCACCCATTATCGGGGGTGGCTGCATTAATTCTTGGGATTTCGATCATTTATTTGTTCGGGGATCGTCATGTTTATTCTGGGAATTTCTATCATTTTTTAGTCTCCTCAATGACACAACCCGCACATAATCGGGGCAACTTGATTTCAACACGCTATGGTCGAGTTGTCGTTGTCCTCATAGCATTCGTCCTCTTTCCAACCATTATCCATACCTACATTGGTTTAACAGAAAGAGATGGCCTTGTTGCGAGTGCAATTGGACTATCTCTTGCGGATCTAGATTCAAAACCAACATCAGGGGATATCTACTTGATAAAAAAAGCCTTTGCCAGTCATGATTGGATTGAACGGAACTACAGTCAAGCGGGAGGTCCAAGCTTAAAACTTCTAGTCGCACGTTCTTACAACCATAAGCGTCTCTACCATCACCCGGAAAATCGTCTTGAAAATCTCATTTTCCGGGGCTTGGATAACGTCGGAACAAAAAGCGTCTCAGATCAGCCGGACATCCCATTTCATCTACTTAAAAGTTCAAATGGATCTGGCCGGGACACAGTTGTCTACAGTCTGCTCTATGATGATTTCTTCATAGACAATCCGTTTCAGTTTCTCATTCGAAATGCCTGGTCTTCCCTGTTTCATCGCAGAAAACCGATGACGCTGTTTTTCGTTCACGACCCATCGTCCATTTCCGGTACCCCCCTCTCGAAATCGCGCGCGGTTCGTCTGCTGCTTGAGGCGATAGACGACTTTCGTTCCCAGCGTCCAGTGTAAAGTCCTTATCAAGAGTAAATCCCTTGGCGAAGCGCACACACCCGATAGATGTGTAAATGACAGATCATAAAACTGCTTCTAAAACCCATTCATTCTGGTTCTGGAAATGGATATCTCTTTCAGTCTCAGGGGCGTTGATTGCCACTGTTGTAGATTCATTTCTGCTGCAAAGAAGATATTATTTTTTCACCGGAGGCTTCCTGTCAGCGATTTATACAAAGAGTGCCGGGGAAGTCATTGCGTTTTTCCTTACCTCTCTTCTCACCGATGCCTCTGTGGTTGTTTTTTTCGTCAGTTTCGGTTTGTGGTTTTCTTCTTTCACGCGCTTGAGAGGGTTGACAAGAACTTTTATGGTCCTTGCCACAGCGGTCAGCCCTATTTTTATCATCGACTTTTTCCTGTATGAACTGGCCTCTTACATCGGAGACGTGTTCAACCTCGTCACGATGTTCGATCTAAGCGGAAAAAACGTTCTTGAAATCCTGGCTGTGGGCTCGCCTCACCTCATCTCCTCCTCTCTAACGGTGCTGGAGATTGCTGTCCCGCTGGTTGGCGGGCTGTGGGTGCTGAACAAGGTTCAGTCAGGTCCGACCGAGGAGCGTTATTTCGAGATGTCCTACCGATCCATCCTTGTGAGCTCAGTCATTTTATTTTTTCTGGGTCTCGGGACCAGTTCCTTTGCGCGTCTTACAAGCGATGTGCTTGACCATGGTTTGAGAAAAAAACCGAGCGGTCGCTTGCTGGGAAACGTTGTGTCATTTGTTTCTGATTTTGACCAGGATGGTTACGGCCTCCTGCACCTCCCTTCCGATCCTGATCCTTTCGATTCGAAGATTTTTCCCTATGCAGTCGAGATCCCGGGCAACGGCATCGATGAAAATGGCATCGGAGGCGACCTCCCCGTAAAAAGCGCGCAATATGACGAAAACGCGGCCTCTAAAAAGGCGTGGAAATCCAAACCCGACATCGTGTTCTTCATGCTGGAAAGCATCCGGGCGGATGTTGTCGGCAGTGTCTACAACGGAAAGCAAGTCACACCTGTTTTGAATGCGCTTGCGGCACGGGGTATTTCGGCAGAACATGCCTATTCTCACAATGGCTACACCATTCAGTCCCGTCACCATGTCTTTTCTGGAAGCCTGGCAAACCTTCGGCCACGCAGCCTCATTGATGATTTCAAGACAAATGGCTACCAGGTGGCCTATTTCTCGGGTCAGGATGAATCATTCGGTGGGCCTCGTATGGAAATCGGGTTTGAGCGGGCGGATATTTCCTATGATGCGCGGGTCGACCCTGATCGCCGGTTCACAACCTTTACCAGCCCCGGAAGCATCGGGCTCCCTTTGTCCGTTTTGAGGGAAAAAATAACGACCTTTCTTCATGAGAGATCATCAGAGAAGCCATTGTTTCTCTATATCAACTTTATTGACACACACTTCCCCTATCACCATGCCCAGGTCCGTCCTCTTATCAGCGACCATGTCCTGAAACGGGGAGAGATCGGCCCGGACCGCGTAAAAGCATTGCAAGGAATGTATCTCAATACAACCGCAAATATAGACGCTGCCATCGGCGAGGTGCTTGAAGAGGTGAAAAATGTATTGGGTCAAGCACCCGCCGTGCTGGTGACATCTGATCATGGAGAAAGCCTCTTTGATGGCGGGTTTCTTGGACACGGATATCTGATAAATGATGTTCAAACACGGATTCCGCTGATTGTTTCAGGCTTGCCGGTGGTTATTAAGGAGCCCTTTGGCCAGTCCGCATTGCGAGAGGCCCTTTCTGAAGCCTTGAGCCATCCCCTCACTAAATCAAGGGCTCCGGTTTTAGAAGTGGAACCGTCGGGAAGGGTTTTTCAGTATACCGGTGGGACGTTGCGTCGTCCCGGTCAGATTGCCTTTACAAGACTTGACAGTCGCATGGTTTATCGGTTTAAAACGGGACACGTTAAAATCAATTCCGGAAAATGGCAAAATCCTGAATCCCTTAA
>JBHHWW010000119.1:0-3740 GCA_046756725.1 Nitrospiria bacterium
TAAACAATACCCGGTTGGGCAACCCCGTCAAGGTGTCATAGTAGGACAATGAACGGATCTTTTTTTCATCACTCCTCCGTCGGCTGATATCTTGAATAATGCCCACAAGATAGATGGGGTTTCCATCATCATCAAACTGGGCTTTACCTTGCTCAAGAACAATCTTCTTGCTGCCATTAGGCAGAACAATGCGATATTCCACAAAATAATCATTCTCTTTCTGCAAGGCGTTATCCAGAACGGATTGGCGACTTTCCTGATCCTCAAAATGAATTGCGTTTAAAAATTTTTCATACGTAATCGGCGTTTCAAGATCAAAAATACGATAGATTTCAGTTGACCACTCCAAGTTCATCAACTTCAAATCTTGTTTCCAATGACCCAGCTGGGCAATCCGTTGTGCCTGTGACAAGCGAGCCTCGCTCTGACGGAGGGATTTAAGGTTTTGGCTTGCCCTCAGCATGTATTGAACGCGATGGCATAAGATGGGCCAGTTGATGGGCTTGGTGACGAAATCGGTTGCGCCCGCTTCATAGGCCCGTTTAATGGATGCCGTATCCTCCAGTCCTGTGACCATGATGAGAGGGACATTCCGTCCGTCTCGTTGTTCCCGAAGCAGGGCACAAGCCGTAAAACCATCCATATCTGGCATTTGGGCATCCATCAAAACCAAATCGGGGGACAGGTCTTTGAAACGAGATAGCGCAGAACTGCCGTTCTCGGCTTCTTCGACTCTGAGGCCGCCCTGTTCCAGCGCTTCGCGTGTCAGAAGACGAATCATCATGTCATCGTCCACGACCAGGATGAGTGGTTGGCTGTCTTGATTTTCCTTTTTTTTCATAGTATTAGCCTTGTTTATTCAATAGATAGTTTATGTAATACTTTCAAGTTCAACTTCCAATGCGGTGATGACTTCTTTATAGGATTCTTCTGTCTGGTCCATGAGATTCATCACAGAAGTGCTTTTCTTCTCCCAGTCCAAATATTCGAGGTCCCGACAGAGATTGGAAAGTCGAGTTGCGCCGAGAGTCGCACTGCTCGATTTAAGGCTATGGGCTGCTTCCTTTAGGGCCTTTTCTTCGTTTCGCGAGATGGCATCCTGAATTTCTTGAACAAGCTTGCTCGAACTCGTCAAATAAAGTTTGATGACTTTTCGGACGATGTTTTCTCCTCCGGTACGCTGTAATTGGGAAATTTTTGCGAGCGCCTCACGGTCAATGGGACCATGATGATCATTTTCTTCGAAAATAAATCCGTCTGAAACAGGTTCAGGAAAAGATGGTGATATGGATTGACTTGGCTGTTCCTGATTTTCCCACTGTTTCCGATTTTTCCGGGGAAGCCACTTTTGAAGCACTTGCCTTAACTGAGCTTGCTTAAAGGGTTTGCGAAGTACGGCGTCCATACCGGCTGAGAGGCAGTCTTCTTCAACCCCTTTCATCACATCTGCGGTCAAGGCAATAATTGGAAGATGCTGTCCGTTTGAGGCATTCAGTTTTTTGAGGCGGATCTCCCTTGTTGCTTCAAATCCATCCAGTTCGGGCATGTGACAATCCATGAAAACCAGGTCATAGGTACGCCGGTTGAGACTATCAATAGCCATTCGCCCGTTGTTTGCAATCTCAACATTGCATCCAAACAACTCCAGAGTGCTCACCGCCAATTCCTGATTAACCAGATTGTCTTCGGCCACGAGGAGATTGGCATCAAATATCGTTGTTATTTCTTCTTCTGATTGTCTCTCCCTAAAAACGGCATCTGGTTTTCTATTCTCTAAAAGATGGGTCAAACAATTGTATAGTTGCAATTGTCGTACTGGTTTTGTGAGATAACGATGAATTCCCGCATTTTCTGCCGCACGATTGTCTACATTGACGGAACTGAGCATGACAAGATGGGGCGCGGGAATTGCCGCGTTGCCTCGTATCTTCCGTGCGGTTTCAATCCCATCCATAACAGGCATTTCCTGGTCCAGGATAACCAGATCATAGGCGCGATTTTTTCTCGCCGCTTTCTCCAGTATTTCCAATGCCTGAATGCCACTTTCAGCCGTCTGAGCAAACATGTGCCATCCCTTCAGTTGAAGCTCCAGAATTTCCCTGTTTGTCGCATTATCATCCACAATAAGTGCACGATAATTTTTAAGATCTTTCGGTGTGGTCCGTTGATCTGCCGCTTGAGCGGGCTGGTGGGTGAGTAAGACTGAAAAATAAAAAGTTGTTCCCTTTCCAGGAACACTTTCAACTTCAACATTTCCTCCCATCAATATGACAATTTGCTTGACAATGGCCAACCCTAAACCAGTTCCGCCGAATCGGCGAGTGGTCGAACTGTCTGCTTGAGTGAATGCTTCAAAGATTTTTGAGATGGCTTTCTGAGACATGCCGATACCTGTATCACTGACTTCAAACTGAAAACGGGTTGAGTCTTTTTCATCTTTCGTCTCTTCTATTTTTACTCGTCCGACGCTTAATCCGACTTCTCCTTTTTCAGTAAATTTAATCGCGTTACTCATTAGATTAATTAGAATTTGTCTTAGTCGGCTTGAATCTCCATGGACCAATACGGGCAGGTCGAGCGGGATATCAGTCGTTAATTCCAATCCTTTTTCGTGTGCCCTTCCCGCAAGAAGGCTGGCTGTCTCTTCAATTAAATCCCGAAGGTTAAAATCGACTTGCTCTAACGACATTTTTCCACTCTCAATTTTAGAAAAATCGAGGATGTCATTAATGATTTCCAGGAGGGCATCTCCCGATTTTTGTATCGTCAGGAGAAAACTTTGTTGTTTTTCGTTTAAGTCGGTGCCCATCAAGAGCTCTGCCATCCCCAAAACTCCGTTCATCGGGGTTCGTATTTCATGGCTCATTGTGGCGAGGAATTCTGATTTTGCCTTGCTTGCGGCTTCGGCAAGGCCTCTGGCTTTATCAGCCTCTATAATGTGATGGTTTAGCGCTTGGTTTGCGGCTGAAAGTGCCTTTGTTTTTTTTGACAATCGTTCCCTTGAATCTTTTCGATCTTTCACCATTTGGTTGAAGGAATCCGCAAGTGTTTCGATTTCATCGTGGGTATGAATCTCTACCTGTTGTGAAAGATCTCCGTTTGTCACAGCCACGGTCGCCTGGGTGAGTTTTATAATCGGTAGACTGATCCTTCTGGCATTGATCCATACCACCACCAGGAGACAGATTACGAGGGCAATACTGATCCCCATTAATTGGTTACGTAGTATGAGAATCGAGCCAAATGCCGCGTCCGTCTCCTGAAGGACCAGGGTGCCCCATCCAAGACCTACAAAATCCCGATACCCTTGTGAGGCGGCATAAGCAATTAGGAGGTTTCCATACGAGGGTGTGGCGACTTCTAAAAATCCATTTCCTCCCTGAATTTTAGATTCCGCAGAAAAAAATCCTTCTGAGAGAAGGTTCTCTCGAAAATGAATATCTGTTCCCATAGTCACTTTATTTTTATTTCCAGAGAGAACCATCCCCTCGTTGTTAATCAGGATCACTTTCCGGGATCGTTCTTTTGTATCCTGAAAAATCACATTGCTGTTTGTCATTTCAAGGAATTCTTTTCGATCATAGCGGGCTGAGATGAGCCCGATAACTTTTGTTTCGTCATATGAAGCGACAATGGGTATGGAGAAATTCATTGCAAACGCTCCAGTCAGAGGATCGTCCTCTAGCTCCCCTACAAATACGCCTGATTGAGTCATTGCTTTACGAAACCAGGGTTTTCCA
>JBHHWW010000120.1:0-3707 GCA_046756725.1 Nitrospiria bacterium
ACATGCGTGGTAACGCCGCAGAAGACAAGAAAAAGGCAGGGCGCACGAGCCGCCTCGAAGCGCGCATCGACAGCGAGCAAAAGGCGCTCATCGAGAGGGCGGCCGCCTTGCAGGGTTGTTCGCTTTCGACTTTTGTCATAACCAGCGCAAGGGAGGCGGCTATAAAGACGATAAGAGAGCATGAGGTGATAAGGCTCGCCGGGCCTGACCGGGAGGCATTCATTTCTGCCCTCATGAACCCGTCCAGGCCGACAAGGAAGATGCGAGAGGCCGCCAGGCGCTACAAGAAAGAGGCAGGCCAGTAGATGCCTCCCTTTATGAGGGACGAATACGCTATTGTGCCTCTTGAGGGCAAGCACGACCGCCGGGCCTTCTCCTGCGGCAACGTTGCGCTTGACAGGTATCTGCACGAACAGGCGGGCCAGGATGTGAGGAGACGGGTTGCGACGGTATTCGTTCTGACCGAGGCCCGTGGAAATGCCGTCATAGGTTATTATTCTCTTGCGTCTGGCAGCGTGGACCTCGGTGAATGGCCGGACGCGCTGAAGAAGAAACTGCCCCTCTACCCTGTGGTTCCGGTGACGCTGTTGGGACGCCTTGCCCTGGACAAGAGACATCAAGGCAAGGGGCTCGGAGAATATCTCCTGATGGACGCATTATGGCGGTGCTCGACGGCTGCCAGGGAGATCGCCTCCCTGGCGATTATTGTTGACGCAATCGACGACAGGGCGCGAAGTTTTTACGAGCATTATGGTTTCTGCGCGTTTCCAAAACATGCTGACAGATTGTTCCTGCATATGCAGACCATCCAGGAAATGTTCAAACCATGAGAGAACGGAAGCCGCCCCTGACCACCGTCCCAGACTCGTCTCAGGATGAAAGGCCCGGCATAAAAACCTGACCGTGGGTCTTCTTCAACGAAAACCGTTCGCACTATGGCGGACTCATTGTTCCCTATTATGATAAATAGAGCAGCAATAATCCTCAAGTACAAGTTGCCCGCCGTGCAATGGATTAACGAAGCTGATCCTTACCATGACGATCCAGGGATCTCGCTCGAATCAGTTAATTCAGATAGAATTGTATATTTGATAATGGATCAAGATGCGGAGACCCCGGAAGCAGTTGAGGAGTGGATAAAACAAAATTATGAACTGCTTTTCGAAAACGAACTTGAAGGCTGGTATACAGATGAGACCTTGTGGCCTGAAAAACGTGATCTAAAACTTTTTCACCAGTGGTTTGAGGTCGAATGTCACACTCTTATCCATGATACAGTGGGTTTACCAATAGAAGACGATGAGGCAGAATAATTAGCAGATTCGTCCTTTTCAGTCAACGAATCTTACGATGTAGCCATTTTTGTCTTTAGCGCAGATATGAAGAGAAAACAGGGAAATAGACCATTATAGACAGAGACCCGACGAGGATTTTCTGGGGATGAAGGGGCTTTAAGCGTACAGTGGCGCACCCCTTACCCCTATTGACAGGCGAGATAATAGAAGAGTATGATTATGATAATGAGAAACCGTATCAAAGCAGGCTGGTCCTGGCATGGCTTAGAAAACGGCACTTGCATGTAGTTGCATCAGATAATACCGACGCCGTGGGAAATATTGTTGTTACGGTATGCAAATAGGACCTTGACGAATGGAGGCCTGATTTTAAAAGGAGAAAGAGACCATGATGTGCGTAATCTGCAAAAACGGTGAGCCCCAACCCGGTAAGGCCACGGTTACCCTTGAGCACGGCGAGACGACCTTGGTTATAAAGGGTGTTCTGGTAGAGGTCTGCGCTAACTGCGGTGAGGAATACATCGGCGATGATATCACAGAGCAGCTCCTCAGCGTAGCGGAAGAGGCGGCAAACAAAGGAGTCCTGGTGGATGTTCGCCAGTACGTTGCGGTGTGAAATATATACGATGATGAGCCTCTTACAGATTATTCACTATCCCTTTTCAGAAAAATACATAGAAAAAATTGTAAGAATTCTTAAACAATATGACCCGTTCGTCATAGTTGGAATGACAAACGAAACCAAGAAATATTCCATCTCTGATTATAGCTATTCAAAGGAGATGAGAGCTTCGTCTTTTGTTGGTTATTTGGACAGGAATATCGTCGGTTACTTGTCATATTTTTTAAAAAAGGATGATAGGGCCATCGAACAACAGAAGATGGCACTATCTGCCGTTATCTTTTTGAACCTCTTCGAAGCCAGTTATGATTTCAGCCATGGCACCTTCGAGTTATATCAAGGCACTAAGGAGATGGATGCTGTTAACAGAGAGATTTGCAACTGGCAATTTCTAAATACCATCTTGCATTCCAATAATATTCGCTATCCGCTGGATTTCATCCTTAGTGGAACAAACAGTTTGCCGAATACGAGTGTAGATAAACAAGTCGCTCTGCTAAGGCACGACGATTTGTCGCTTCCACTTATTAGCTGGAAATCCGCCTACGTGCATCTCTTGAAAATGGCATTGCTTGAAAAGGCCAACAAGAAAAACATAGAGGGACTATCTGAATATCTTCAATGGGTAATCGAAGAATACAAATCGGATGTTTCTTGTATCTACTTTGCATTACATTTTTTTGCTACCTCTCAATCTTCGCGTAGACTATATGACTCTCTTGTAAAGATAGAAAATACTGCGTGGGACTTAAGTTTTATTTCGTATTGGTTCAGAGAAGCGCAAGCAAACTTCAAAAAAAACCCTAATCATTTCGATATACTTGTAACAAATGATCGTTTATTAAGGACTATTGCTAAGAGCATCTCCAACGGTACAATCTCTGCCGAAGCAAGTAAAGCCGAAGAGAATCGATTTGTTGATAGCTTGTACTCCCAAAATGACAGAGCCTGCGTTAAAAACTTACTTGACGAGTTTACACAAAGAATTCCACAACCATCACGACCAAAACGAAGCCTCAACAACGAAGACGAAAAAGACAGAATGATCTCAGAATTTAAGAAATTATTGGAGTTGTGACTTACGAATAATAGTCGAACATATTGGAACAAAACAAAACTACCCTTGTTCCTTAGTCGAGTAGGGCGGGCACGTCCCACATTTGAATAAATGATGATCAAATACCACTACGCAAAAGAGAATCTCCATAAGGCGATGTATAGCCTTGCCACAGGAAGGGGCGATGTGCGCTCTCGACTAAAAACAGCGTATATGGGTTTTTGGGTATTAACAGAAGATCATTTTCCCGAAGAATTTCGTGATGACTGGAAGTGGATTAAAAATCAACTTACTAAATTTGGACCTTTATACGACAATAGTGGCGAAAGATTAATTTCCTACCCTGTAGAACATACTTTGAGTCGAATAAAAAACAAGACTGGTCAAAAAATAGCTGAGAAGATTTTTTATATAGGCTGGGCACTTTGTACGTACGATGAATACCAATGAAGCCACATCCGTTAGGTGGAGTGGACAGATGAGGGTGGGCAGAGTGCTCACTAACTAACCCCTGGCTCATTTTCAAAATCTTCCGTGCAAAAAAAGTGTGTCCCCAGACTGTCCCCAGCCCCTGTTTTCGGAAAAAATAATCCTTATAAATCAACTGGTTACATCCCAACGCGGTGGGTTCGATTCCCACCGCCTCCACCAAATTTATGCTGTAAAATTAAGGGGTTGCCGTTTTTGGTGGCCCTTTTTTTGTGTTCTCAACCCTCCCAGACTCTGCTGGCGC
>JBHHWW010000121.1:0-3686 GCA_046756725.1 Nitrospiria bacterium
TATCCAGATTGCAGCTACCTTCCTATTATTGAAATAATTGTCGACAGGGCCTAGTACTTATTTTTATTCTCAATAATAAACCTCCAAAACTCCTCTTGAATCATGGTAGAAGAACATGCATTCTGCTGAAAGTATCTCTAGGTATCAAAAAATATCACGCATACGAAATATTGATATTCATAATCAACCTGGTCTGACTCTCACCTTAACGGATCGGCTAAAGAAGGGTCAACCCCCTCAAAATGGGGGGGCACATTATCTATAAGGAATGTCCTTTTTAAGAAAATCTGTTTGTGGATTATTTGTCATATGTGGACACAATTCTGGTCTAAGGGGATATGCGCTGGAAGAAGGGTTAACCCAGACTGCTCAATAAAACAATAATCAAAGGAATAGGAATTTCAGAAGAAATCACGCCAGACGATAGGCGCATACATCTTCTTTTGTAAAAGCAACAGTGTGAGACATTTTTAACCGGATATTAACCTTTGTTTGATTGGGATGGACAATCAAGGCATGTTGGCTGCTATGAACGACCTGTCCAGAAGGGAGACAGATTGAATATAGGTTTTCAGAACCCCGGAACTGTCGATCTAAAATAATCGAATGCCCTTCTTCTTTCCGGACAAGATCAATATCATCCGGACGAATCATCACCATGACTTCTGTTCCATCCTGAAATTGACTTTTGTTTCGTAGACGACCAATCTCGGTCAGAATCACATCGCCTTTAATCCGTCCGGGAATGAAGTCCGCCTGTCCGACAAAATCGGCTGCAAAAGGCGATTTTGGCGTGTGATAGATCACCTCTGGCGTATCACTCTGCTCCACATAGCCATCCTTCAATAAAACGATATGATTTGCCATTGCGAAAGCTTCTTCATGGTCGTGTGTTACAAGAACGGCCGTTGAACCCGTTTTTTCTAAAATGGCTGAAACCTCTCCCCGCATTTGTGCACACATATCCGGATCAAGATTGCTAAAAGGTTCATCCAGAAGAATTACAATCGGATCCGGCGCCAGGGCTCGGGCCAACGCAACGCGTTGTTGCTGTCCCCCTGAAAGTTCATGCGGATAACGCCTGCAAAAAGCATGAAGCCCGACCATATCAAGTGTCTCATGAACTTTTCTCGTTCTGTCAGTCTGAGGCAATCGTCTCAGTCCAAAAGCGACATTCTCCTCGACTGTCAGATGCGGGAAGAGGGCATAATCCTGAAAAACCATGCCGATCCCTCTTTTTTCTGGAGGAAGACAAGATCCCTTTCGGCAGACATCGTTCTCCTTTAGAAGAATACTTCCCGACTCAGGGGTTTCAAATCCTGCAATCAAGCGTAGGAGGGTTGTTTTTCCACTTCCGCTGGGACCTAACAGGGCAAGGGTCTCTCCCTCTTCGACTTTAAATGATATCCCGGCGACAGCCGATTTCTTTTCACCAGGATAACGTTTTGAAACCTTGATCAGCTCAATAAGTGCCATAACAAAAAATCTCGTGAAAAGGAAATATCCCCGCCCTTCCGGACGGGGCATTCAAATCCGTCTCCTCCTAAAAATGCAGTGGAATTCTTTTGCGTTAAAATCCTTCATCCGAACCTTTCATCAGGAACATGATCGGCACCAAGCCAATAAAAATGAGGACAACTGCGGGCAAGGCCGCCCGCTCCCACTCCCCTTCCGAAGTCATCTCGTAGATCCGGATTGAAAGCGTATCCCAGCCGAAGGGACGCGTCATCAGGGTAATGGGCATTTCCTTCATCACATCCACAAAAACAAGGACAAAACCGGTCACCAAGCCGCCCCGCAACATTGGGAAATGAATTCGTCGAAGCATTTCCAGTCCGCTACAGCCTAAATTTCTGGCCGATTCATCAATATTCTGTGAGATGCGCTGAATCGCGCTCTGGACCGGTTGATGGGCAACACCCAAAAATCGCACCAGGTATGACAACAACATTGAAGCCAGTGTTCCCTTCAAGATGATTTCAGTATTGAAAGTAGTATTTACCTGGTTGTCTAACCACGCAAGCGGGATAAAAATCCCGACCGCCAAAACAGAACCGGGAAGCGCGTAACCAAGCGTGGAAGCTTTCACCAACAACCGAATCATGGGTGTATTGTGAAGACGGTTTGCGTAGACAAGGATCAATACCGTGCCGACGGTGATGGATGCCGCCATGATGCCGAGAAAAAAAGAATGGGTTAAAAATTCGAAATAACGGGCATTCAAATCATTTTGTATGATTTGAACAGACCAAAAAATCAACTGAACAACAGGGATCACAAAAGCCACAGAAAAAATACCCAAGGCGTATGCAAATGCAAACCATTTCTGAAGCGGATTCAAAACAACACGGTCTGTGCTCCCACCCGCCTTTTCAACCCGGGTATAACGGATGCGTGCGGTCAGCCATTGCTCGCACAGGAGGAGTAGAAAAATAAGAATGACCAGCAGAGAAGCCAACTGAGAGGCTGCCTCAAGCGAAAAGAAACCAAACCAGGCCTTGTAGATGGCCGTTGCAAAGGTATCATAGTTAAAAATAGAAACAGCTCCGAAATCGGCCAGAGTTTCCATCAAGGCAAGGGCAAGCCCTCCTATGATCCAGGGTCTTGCCATCGGCAGGGCAACTCTAAAAAAACCATGCCAGGGGCCTTGGCCGAGCGACTGAGCCACTTCGAGTGCTCGGCGTCCCTGAGTAAGAAAAGCATTCCGGGAAAGAAGGTACACATAGGGATAGAGGGTTAATGTCATCACCAGAATAACGCCGCCAGTGGACCGGATTTGTGGAAACCAGAAATCGTTCCCGCCAGACCATGCTCTTAAAGTGGTTTGTACCACACCGGTAAAATCAAGAAGGCCAATTGTAACGAAGGCCGTCACATAAGTTGGGATGGCCATCGGCAGCATCAAAGCCCAATCAAAAAAAGCACGCCCGGGGAAGACCGTTGTGGCACTCAACCAGGCAAGACTGATCCCCAGAAAACCTGTCCCGATCACCACGCCCACACTTAACCAAAGAGTATTCAGAAGCACCTCCACCAAAACCGTTTCGGAAAGGTGTTGCCAGACTTCCTGGTTCGATGTAAAAAAAGAGGAGAGGACAACGCCAAGCGGGACCATCACAACCAAGACAATCAAGAAAACGGAAAGAATCCATCCGCCCGGTGACACTTTAGACAAAAAACCCGCTCTGCTTGGATATTTCCGAATAAACGGGGTCATATTTTTATGACTTCCTGCGAAGATAATAAAGGGGTAGCAGGGTTAACGGGAAATAGCTGATGCCCATTCCAAGCCAAGCAAAGATCTGCCCATAAGCTGCGACAGGACTTAAATAGCGAATAAACCAGGGGGAGAGAAGGTCAAGAAAGGTGCTTCCAAAAGAAAGAACAATGACGCTCCATTTTACACGATTAGAGACTGGAATGGCGACAAAAATATGGGTTAAAACAAGCAGGACAATGCCTTCAATATAGGCATGGAAATGGGTGACTTCCAGGAGTTCAGGAAAGTCCTTTGGAAAAATCATTTCTTCTTCATCGTCCCCGCCGAGATAATGCTCGACAACTTTAGAGTAGCCGGGTCCAATCCGGTAGATTGCGATGGAGACAAAACTGAGATGCCCGACAAAAGCAAAAATTAGGAACCCGGCATAAATCGCCCTGATCTCAAGGGACGCCTGGTCAAGCCA
>JBHHWW010000122.1:0-3680 GCA_046756725.1 Nitrospiria bacterium
GATGTTAGAAATTGCGCATTAGTCGGTCATGCGACTGTTGGTAAGACCACTTTATCAGAGGCCATGCTTTTTACCGCAAAAGAGATAAATCGTTTAGGAAGCGTTGACGACGGGTCGACAACTTCTGACTACAACGCTGATGAGATTGAAAGAAAGATTTCAATTAGCTCGACGTTATTACATTGTTCTTGGAAAAATGCAAAACTCAATCTCATCGATACCCCTGGGTATTCTGACTTTGTCGGAGAAGTCAAAGGGACACTGCGAGTTGCAGATTCAGCAATTATTGTTATTAATTCCGTCGCAGGCGTCGAAGTCGGCACGGAAACGGTCGCAAAGATGGCAGACGGGTATCATGTATCAAAACTATTTTTTGTAAACAGAATGGATAAAGAACATGCAGATTTTCATCATTCTTTATCCACCATCCGGGAACGATTTGGGAATAGCATTATTCCGGTTCAACTACCGGTCAATGCCGGAGAAGATTTTGATAGTTACATTGATCTTATCAAAATGGTTAAAGTCACCTATGAAAGAAACGGTTCCGGGAATTTTTCAACAAGCGCTATTCCGGATGACTTGCAGAGTCAATCAGAACAATTACATGAGAAATTAGTAGAGCTTGCCGCGGAAAGCGATGATGCTCTCTTAGAAAAATTTCTTGAAGAAGACTCGCTTTCTACCGAGGAATTGAAACAAGGACTTAAAGCAGGAATCATTAAAGGCACAATCCATCCGGTACTCTGTGGCGCTGCCGCCAGGAACATCGGAGCCGCACATTTAATGGATTTTATCACTGACTACTGTCCTGCGCCAGTTGATCGGGCTGCTGAGGTCGCCAAAAAACCGAACTCTGACGAGGAGCTCGAAAGACCCTGCAAAGTGGATGGACCGGTCGCGGCTTTAGTCTTTAAAACAATTTCTGAAGCGCATGTGGGAGAATTGTCTTTCTTTCGTGTTTTTTCGGGAAAAATTACGAGCGGCATGGAAGTCATGAACACAAGCCGGAACATCTCGGAAAAAATCGGGCAGATTTACCTCATGAATGGAAAACAACGAAAAGAAGTCGGCAATTTGAATGCAGGGGATATCGCGGCAACCGTAAAACTCCGTGATACCCATACAGGCAATACCCTTAGCGGCAAACGGGATTCCGTCATCCTGCCAAGCATCGATTTCCCGGAACCGGTGATACGCATCGCAGTCGAGCCTAAAGCTAAAGGGGATGAAGATAAAATATCGAGCGGACTGCATACCCTGCATGAACAAGACCCTACCTTTGTGGGCAGTTACGACAGTGAATTGCGGCAAACCATTATCTCCGGACAGGGAGAATTGCATCTGGATATTGTTGTGAAAAGGTTAAAGGAAAAATTCGGAGTTGAGGTTACTCTTGTTGAACCCAAAATCCCGTATCGAGAGACCATACGGGGGACCTGTCAGACTCAAGGAAAATATAAAAAACAGAGCGGCGGTCGTGGCCAATATGGCGATGTGTGGATTAAAATTGAACCTATGGCGAGAGGCACGGGTTTTGAATTCGTCAATGCAATTGTTGGCGGGGTTATTCCTTCAAAATTCATTCCTGCAGTTGAGAAAGGCATAAAAGAGGCGATGGCTGAAGGGGTGCTTGCCGGTTATACCGTTACCGATATCAAGGTGACGCTTTACGACGGCAGCTACCACAATGTCGACTCCTCTGAAATGGCCTTTAAAATAGCCGGTTCCATGGCGTTTAAGAAAGCTTTTAATGACGCCAAACCGGTTCTACTCGAGCCGATATTAAATGTGGAAGCTGTTGTTCCGGAAGAATTTATGGGTGATGTCATGGGAGATCTTTCCAGCCGTCGCGGCAAAATCTCCGGCATGGACTCTGAGGGTCCTTTTCAATTAATTAAAGCGAAGGTCCCGCTTTCAGAAATGTATCGATATTCGACATCCCTGCGCTCTATGACGCAAGGTCGAGGTCTGCACCGCAGGAGTTTCTCTCATTATGAGAATGTACCGAATGATATTATACAAAAGATTGTTGCGGCGGCGCAAGAAGAAAAATCAAAATGAGCGAATCCAATCGTTCGAATATCCTGTGGGCCCCATGGCGGATGAGCTATATTTTAGGTGAAAAAGACCAAGGTTGTATCTTCTGTACAACACCAAACGAAAAAGACGACAGAAATAACTTGATCCTGGTCCGGGGAGAATACAACTTTGTTATCATGAATAAATACCCGTACAACAACGGGCACCTCATGATCGTCCCGTATCGCCATACCGCTGATTTTGTCTCTTTAACGGATTCAGAAAGTTTGGAAATGATGAAGATGATTTCAAGATCAGTGCAAGCGCTCAAAGCGGCATTATATCCGGATGGTTTTAACGTCGGGGTCAATCTTGGCAAGATCGCCGGAGCGGGTATCGATGATCATTTACACTTCCACATTGTTCCACGCTGGGCTGCTGATACGAATTTTATGCCCGTGGTCGGGCAGACCAAGGTCATCTCGGAGGCTTTGGATGAAACCTGGGTGAGGTTACACGCATGCCTGACTGTAGATCGTAAATCGTAAATCATATATCGTATATCAGATTCTGGACCTGGACTCGAACAGATACGATATGCGATCTACGATATTCGATTTTTATAAGAAGCCTCTTTGCAGATGACGCTGCGAAAAGATGTCCCCGACGAGCGTCGGGGCATCGAGAAAAGGAAATCCTAAGACTACGTGATCTTTAGTTCTTGTTTCATTTGCCCGATTCCTTTGCTTTCATTTTTTCCCAGATAGAATCCAATTCCTCTAATGACGCTTCACTCATCTGCGCTTCTTTGTCCGCGAATTCCTGTTCCAAGTGTTTAAAACGTCTAATAAATTTTTCAATGGTCTTGCGGAGCGCGTCTTCGGGATTGACTTTGATAAAGCGGGAAATGTTCACAAGAGAAAAGAGCACATCTCCGAATTCTTCTTCGATTTCAGGCTCGCTCTTCCCTTCTAACGCATGCTTTAATTCGTCAATTTCTTCGTGAATCTTAGCCCAGACCGGCTCTTCATGAGGCCAATCAAAACCCTGGGTCGCAGCCTTTTGCTGAATTCGCCAAGCGCGAAGGAGGCCTGAAAGCGCTTTTGGAACCCCATCCAGAACAGATTTTTTGCCTTCTTTTTTCTTCAGTTTCTCCCAATTGATTGACTGCTCTCTTGCAGAATTGATTTTTTCATCGCCAAAGACGTTTGGGTGTCTGCGTATCAGTTTATCCACCAGGTTATCGATCACATCACTGATCTCAAATCGATTGTTTTCCGAAGCGATTTGGGAGTGAAAAACGATTTGTAAGAGAAGATCTCCGAGCTCTTCTTTTAAGGCGTGACTATTGTCCAGGTCAAGAGCCTCCAAGACCTCAAAGGTCTCTTCCAGAAGATACGGTCGTAACGTTTTATGGGTTTGTTGTTTATCCCAGGGACAGCCATTTTCACTTCGCAATTGTGCCATAATGGCGATGAGGTGTGCAAATTTGTTTTCCACATCCGGTTTAACCTTTTCGGTCATGATCTCAACTTTCTTCTTATTCACTTGTTGTTCCAACGTTAGGGAAGTCGGGACGAGAAATCTGTATTGTCGCTGCTATTTAGTGTCTGAACGAAAACTCGTTCTGATCTGTCATTCCGGCAATTTTTTGTGCC
>JBHHWW010000123.1:0-3665 GCA_046756725.1 Nitrospiria bacterium
TGGATGCAATGAAAACCCGGTTTGGAGAAAGGATAGAAGAAGTTGGACATTCTAGACATTTTGTTTTGTTCAGAAAACGGCATCTATAAAGGAAGACCCATCTCTACCATGGTTCGAGATGGACAAAAGAGGACGGTTGCCTATCCTTTTCGGGGGTGATAAAACCATTGCAATTACAAAAAGCAGATTCACCGATGCAGATCCTCCTGGTTGAAGACGATGCCCTATTGGCCGATGGGATTGTGTGCGCCCTGAAACGTGAAGGGTTTGCCATTAATCATGTACCGGCAGGGGAAACGGCCTGTATCCATATTAAAGCAGATTGTCCCGACATCGTCATCCTGGATCTTGGTTTGCCTGATATGGAAGGGCTGGATGTGCTTAATTTTATCCGAAAACACCATGCCGGATGTCAGGTGCTGATTTTGACGGCAAGAGATTCCCTGCAAGACAAGGTTGTTGGCCTCGATAGCGGGGCGGATGATTACCTGGCAAAGCCATTCGAACCTCTCGAATTGATGGCGCGCTTGAGGGTCTTGGAACGGCGACTGGGGACTTCTAACCAGAACGAAATCGTCATCAGCCCAGTGGCATTAAATACGACGACCCACAAAACGACACTGGAGGGAAAAGAGATTTTCCTGTCCAGAAAAGAATATATGTTGCTCAAGGCACTTATGGAAAATTCGGATACAATTCACTCACGGGAAAGCCTTGAAGCAAAACTCTATAGTTGGGGCGAAGAAATCCTGAGCAACGCGATTTCCGTTCATATGCATAACTTAAGGAAAAAATTACCCTCTGGGTTTATTCAGACCGTCAGAGGCATTGGATACATGGTTCGTAAAGCGTGACATCCATCCGCGTTTTTCTCATTGTGACGCTGATTGCGACGATCACATTGGTGAATTTTGTCTCGGCCTTGCACGGATACCGGAAAAGTTTGGAAGAAGCGGACCGCTTGTTCAACGGACTCTTAAAACAAAAGGCAGACCTCATTACGGCCTACGTATTAGACCGCCCTCTCCCGGTGAATGCCGAGGAGACGCTTCCAAAAGTCATTAAAGGTTTCTTTAATAAAGAAGATCCTACTTTTTCTTTTCAAGTCTGGGACACACAAAATCGGCTTGTTGTCCGCTCATCGAATGCGCCGGAAGAACCCTTACTCTCTTTGGGTGATCCAATGTCAGAGATTAACTTGAATGGCCACCGCTGGATTGCGCTGGGCTCTTTCGACAACACCAAGGCGACGTGGGTCATTGTCGCAGAGCGGTCAGATATTCGATATCAACTTGCTGAAAAAATTATCCTCGAATCTGTCTTTCCGATTATACTGGTCATCCCGTTTATTGGGGGGATGGTCTGGCTGATTGTGAGCTTTGGTTTGAGGCCGATTGCACAACTGGCCGGAAAATTGAGAAAGAAGGAAGTCCGTGATCTCAGCCCGATTACAATGGACCATATTCCAACAGAGCTGACATTGCTGGCGACTTCCGCAAATGATTTATTGGGACGACTGGACGCTTCTTTTGCGCGTGAAAAAAGATTCACTGGAGATGCCGCCCATGAGTTACGGACCCCGATTGCCGCACTGAAAATTCACCTGCAAAACTTGTTGTCGGGGTTAGATACTTCTCCGGCTTCGGCTGAAAAAATGAAACATGGGATTGATCGCATGGGCCATTTAGTAGAGCAAATCCTTCAACTCAACCGGACTGCCTCTGATCATTTCATGGCGCAGTGGACCTGCTTGGATCTCGCTGAGATCGCAAAAAAAGTGATTCGTGACCAAATTCTGTCGATCAACAGAAAAAATCAGACGATTTCTTTTCTTGGAGGTTCCTGCGTAATTGACGGAGATCCATTTTCAATTGAGGTTCTGATAAAGAATCTGGTGTCTAATGCGGTTAAATATACCCCTCCCGGTGGAACAATCACCATTCATACCGAAGCGACAGACCGGCAGCAGGTGACCTTGAAAGTCATTGACAATGGCTCCGGGATTCCCAAAGCGCAATACGAGCGGGTCTTTGATCGTTTTTATCGGCTCCCGAGTGGTCGGCACGATGTCTCTGAAATGGGCTGTGGCCTTGGATTATCGATTGTAAAACAAATCGTCGATCTCCATAATGCGTCCATTGTTATGTCGCAAACGGCACACCATCAGGGCTTGTGCGTCTCTGTTCATTTTCCTGCCGTGAAACAAGGGGCGGGAAATATAGATGCCCCTCAGATTGGAAAATAAAACAAATGCTGGCGTTTTTATCGGCTACCTGGGTCAATAAGCAAAAAGCACTATCCTGTCATGGAATAGGAAAAACCCGATTTATTTTCCTTGTCCTTTTACTTCTCCTTCTAGTAATGACGGTCATTCCGTCTCCGGTGCTTGCCGGCCCACCTGTGTTTGAAATAGAAATTAAGGATCACCTTTTTTCCCCAGCTGAATTAACTGTTCCTGCCGGGGTGAAAGTGAAGCTCGTCGTGAAAAACCTGGATAAAACGCCGGAAGAATTTGAAAGTTATGAATTAAACCGGGAAAAAGTGGTCATGGGTCGACGCAAGGTGATTGTTTTTATCGGTCCTTTGGCCCCAGGAGAATATCCTTTTTTTGGTGAATTTCACCCTAAAACAGCGCAGGGGAAGATCATTGCTAAATAAGTGGCTGTTTATTTAGACCGATGCTGAGCGCCGTCATTATCATATTAAGAGAAGTTCTTGAAGCCTCACTCATCATCAGCATTCTTCTCGGCATATCACAGAAAATGGTGATTGGATGGCAGTGGATGATTACTGCGATTGGCCTGGGAATACTCGGATCCGGTCTTTTGTCCTATCATTTCGATATTATTTCAGAGTGGTTTGATGGTGTGGGGCAGGAAGTTTCCAATGCCTGCTTGTTATGGGTTAATGTCCTCTTATTGGTGGGGGTATGTACATGGTTGAGCCGCTATTTTCAAAGAAGAGGCGCTCAAAAAACGCCCAGGCGGGTTGTTGTCTTTTTCATCAGTATTGTCGGCATCGCCATTACGCGGGAAGGGGCTGAAATTTTTGTTTACGGGTCTGTTTTTTCCGACAGTCTGGAATCTTTTTTACCGATATTGATCGGCGGCTGTATCGGCGCAGGCATTGGCGCAAGTATTGGCGTACTTATATATCACCTATTAATTAATCTTCCAGAACGACAATGGTTTCGGGCGACCCTTGTGACCATCATGTTGATTGCCGCAGGAATGTCTTCTCAGGTCGCTCTGAACTTGACACAGGCAGATTGGATGCCGTCGCAAATGCCCCTTTGGGACACCTCTTCTTTGTTACCGGAAACATCCATTCTCGGTCAATTGCTCTACGCTACATTGGGTTATGAGGCAACACCAACGACAATCCAGGTCGGATTTTACCTCGCCACGATCGTGGGTATGGTTGTGTCTGTCCTGTTTAGTAGACAAAGTAAAGCGAACACCGGAAAGCTGATGGCGCAGAAAAAAAAGGTCGTGATATGACCCTGATTCAAGTTAAACGATATTTTATATTCATCACGGTCATTTTATCGATGGAAACCGTTTTTGCACGTGCTGCTGTCGATAAAGTCTACCACCCCTATGTTACGCCACTAGAACGTGAATTCGAATGGAGAATGAGTTACATAAGGAAGCATGATGACCACA
>JBHHWW010000124.1:0-3570 GCA_046756725.1 Nitrospiria bacterium
AACGGTGCGGGCCATTGTGTCGTTTTGGGCGCGCCAGTGAAACCTAGCCGTTAGCGGGCAAAATAAAAAAAGCTCCAACTTTTGAAATTGGGGTTTTCGTTCTTGACTATTTTCTATCTATTCTACGATCCCTCAACTGCTCCCAAGCATTGCGAATTTTACCTATCATAAAATTATCAAAACCAAGACGTTTTTTTAGAATTATATTATCTACGTAATCCAGGGCCTCATAAGCTCGGTCAAGCCTCAATAAATCCTCGACTTTTTCTATATCAATTTCAATATTATCATCATAAAATATCGGCAGTTCTTCAGCCTCACGAGGTTCTAACTCTAATACCCCACCACCGTAACTTCTGCCACAGACTTCAGCCCAAGCTAAAGTTAATGAGTTAAAAAATATGGTTGCTAATAGTCTAACGTTTACACCAGCTTTTACACGCACTCGATGGATGGTGTCGGTCGAGGTAGCTTTGGCTTCATTCACAACCAAAAGTGGATAACGATGAATCTGGCGAAACAAAAAAGCATCAGGGGTATGGATTGAGGGAACGTCATACCATCTTTTTCTTATCCGGCATTTGTAACCCCGATGGATGTTTTCTTGTTCACCGGATTTGATGTAAGCTTTAATTTCTTGCGGAAACGCATCATAAGTCACGCCGTTTAAATCAAGCAAAAATGATGGATATTGTTTTTTATATTCACAAAAATCTCTTTTGTGAAAACAGGTTGTTTTTAAGGCGGAAGTACGTCCGATGATAGGCACAGTAAAAGATTCTGCCTGAAATTCATCTTTTTGCGCCTCAGTTAGGATGAAGAAACTGTTACGCCCGGTGACGATTCCGACATCCACTTCTGCTAACTGCCCCAGTGGAGTCAAACCGGCGGCGTTTTCGGCTTCATCCAAAGCAGCAAAAGCCCCATCATCTAAAAACAATGATGTCCATTTCATCCCTACTCTGGAATGTTTAGCCGGTATATGGGCGACAGCATCATCCAGGTTGCCCAGGCTCAATAACTCCTCCCCGTCCAGAAATTCAATGGTATGAATATCTGAGGTTAGGTCAGGTGTTTCTCGTTTGCCTTCCGCCAGCAACAAAAGCACCTCCTGTTGAATTTCGGGAAAGACCAACCTCTTAAAACCTACAATTACGATATGCTCAAATTGCGCGGCCAGACGGTCTCGCAATTCGTGCGCATATTTAACTTGCAACAATTCTGCCGGCACAACCATTGCTAGACGACCACCCTCTTGCAAAAGTTCAATGCTTAACTGAATAAAAGCAGCCCAGGCATTGGCTAGTTTCGTCGGCTTATAACCGGCATACTTTAAGTGGCTGAAGGCCAGATTACGGCTGTCATCTTCAAAATGTTGAAATCTGATAAAGGGGGGATTGCCGACGATGAGATTAAATTTATCGTTTTGTCTGAGGTGATTGTATGCTTCAAAAAAATCCTGGCAGACCCACTCAATTTCTGTGCCATTCTTGTCAAACTGCATTGCTCTGCTTTGGGCCTTGTTCAACTCATCAGGTATCAGTTCTATGGCCGTTATGGCAGGGGAGAACTCAGGCGTATTTGCCAGGTGCTGAAGGATAGCCAGAACGAAATTTCCATCTCCACAGCTTGGCTCTAGGATACGCTCCGTATCTTCACGAATACCCCACCCAACAAGATATTGAGCCAACTCAAGGGGGGTATAATAGCCTCCTCTGAGTTTGCGGCTATCGGCAGTCTGTTTATTGCTGGGAAACGATGTGTCCAGATGCTTGAAAAAACTCAGTTGCGCCATAGCAGGCATTATACCACATTTGTTCTATTCTGGAACATTTCAGAATTGACGGTTTTTAGTCGTGAGGGGGCAAACCTTTGTAGCGGTTCAAATAGTGCGGGTATAACGTATCTGAAAACTTCTCGATGCGGAGGTTGGAGTCTTGGGATGGGACTGCGGGATCAATTTCACCTGTTTCTGGATGCCAGACGACTAGAGAAAGCACTTCGGCCAGGTGTGTTTGGTCTAAAACATCGTTTCTTGATCCCAACCGTTCAAGGGTTCTAATAATGTCGGCCTCTTGCTTGCTGCCGAGCGCGGGTTTGGGGATGACCACAATAAAAGCAACAAGGGCATAAGGAAATCTGGTGTGAACGGTAGCGGCTTCGGTTGCCAGGTCATTGACCATATTCTGCCAGTTTTTGCCAACGCTTTTGAAGTCGTTGAGCGTTTTGCTGTCAAATACCACACGAGGCCCATCAGGGCGATAAGCTGCATCAAAGTTTTGAGGGCGTATTCCTCCAATGATTCTCACTGATCCAACTTCAACACAATCGGGGGTTGGAGGAAGCAGGGCGTTGCCGCTAGCGCGTTCAACGGGAATACCGCCCAACATCACTGCCAGTGATTTGGCAAATTCAACATCAATGAAAGAGGCAAAATTCACGGATTGGTGTCGGTCAAAATAATCAGGCCGCTTACTTTTTCCGGTTTCAGGATTGGATTCACCAAGCCATAAACTCCCCCATCTTTGGAGTTCATCTGGCGATATGTTCAACGGGGGCATATAATCGGCTAATTCTGTCATCTTGTCCTTTCGATGTTCCTTCCTTTAATCCAAATCCAAATCATCACGCATCAGTTGGTCAAGAGAAACGTTGAAAAAATCCGCTATTCGCACAATCAAATCGCCAGATGGTTGTCTAAGACCGTTCTCAATCCTGCTAATTTGGGCTTGGCTAATTTGCAATGCTTGGGCGAGTTGTCGTGTTGTAAAACTATGTTGTAAGCGAAGTGATTTTAGTTTCTCGCCAATTCGGTCCATTCGCTTGTGACCTTACAGCAGTGTCCGTTGCAATTCAAAACAGCTGATACCATTTGACATCAAAGATGATCTGTGATATTATTGATACCATATGGCATCATATGAAACTTCGATCTAAAGAAAGGAGGCAAGATGGGCACGTATGACCACAAACAGGTGATCACCGATTATGCCAACGGGCGGATCACACCAGAGATGGCAACCGGGCATAGCTTGCAACACATTGATAAGCTCTACCAAGCTCAAGCTGCCGTTAATGCAAATCATCAAGAGTTGCGAAGTAAGGTCAAGCACCTGGAAGATGAGTTGAAGACCTTACAAACTCAAATGGACCGCTGGCAGAAACGACCAACCGAAGTAGACCGTCTGCAAACCCTGGAAGATGGACTGACGGCTCTCAATCTGACGGTCTACAATATGCGTGCGGATGTTGACAGCCTGATTACCCACACGAAGATGCCGCCGCCGTCACAAGACAGGCAGCAACCCTCGCAGACAGACTAAAGACCTCTGGCCGGACAACCAGGCTGACGAACATCAGAGACCTACGCAGTCACACCCACTGTGTAGGTCTTATTATTATGTATGATAGACCGAATCAACGAATTATGCAAAGTAAATGAGGCCGGCGGAAATGATTGGGGCTTGACTTTGGTCGATAGCTGTGATAGGTTGTAAATAATCCGAAGAGCCCGCTAACAACCGCATTAAGCTGACGCCCAGTGCCCGGCTTTTACAATGACTGTAGGCT
>JBHHWW010000125.1:0-3526 GCA_046756725.1 Nitrospiria bacterium
TAAATATTGGATAGATCGAAGGAATGAAAATCTTGTCTTTAAGGTATATTCATTTTGATGAAGAAAAGAGAAGACGATAATCTTCGTGCAGCCTACAAAGAGTACTTGGTAAATATTAGTGTTACGCGCATTCGTTTGGCATGTATTCTGGGGCTTATTCTTGTTCCGCTCTTCAGCATCATCGATTATTTTATCGTTTCAGAGTTGTTTTATAACTTTCTGTTATACCGAGTAATTTGTGCGTTCTCAATGATACTCTTTCTTGCACTGACTTCTACTTCAATTGGGAAAAAGATGATCGATGTTATTGGAGTAGGCGTTCCCATTGTGGTTTCCGTGATGCTTTCCATTATGATTCGCTATAGCGGGGGCTATGAGTCTCCATATTATGCCGGGCTGAATTTGGTGATCCTGGCAATGACGTTGCTTTATGTTTGGGACTTACAGATGTCGCTTGGTGTCTGCATTACGATCTACGGGTTGTATCTTGGTCCGACTATTCTTCAAGGTGGCATTACGCAACCAGGAATATTGGTCAACAACAGCGCATACCTTCTGAGTACGGCAGTGATTGGATTAACAAGCGCCAATTTTCTCTCCAATTTAAGATATCAGGAATTTGAATCACTTTATAGGTTGGACAAGTCTCAAAAGGCACTTCAAATATCGAATGAGAAATTAAGAAAACTCAGCGAGTTGAAGAACGAATTTTTTGCGGATATCAGCCATGAACTACGAACCCCGCTTGCCGTTATTCGAGGTGAGGCAGAGGTTTCCTTAAGGGGAAAAGACAAGCCGGTCGAGGTGTATAAGGATGGTCTTAAATATATTGTCGAAATGTCAGAGCAGATGAATAAAGTGGTGAGCGATCTTTTGTTTCTGGCGCGCTCAGAATCAGGGACGGTGGCCATGGAGAAAGAGACGATCTCTTTGACAGAGGTTTTGGCCAAGGCTTCTCGTGAAGTCGAGGCCCTGGCGGATGAAAAAGGCATCCCCTTGCAATATAAACCAGAGATAAACGAGGATTTTCTAATTGAGGGAGATGAAACGAAGCTGGTCCAGCTTTTCTTAATTATCCTGGACAATGCCGTTAAATACTCGGACAAGGGCGGAGAGGTCCAGGTTTTGTCCCGGAGACAGGGAGACCGTGTCAAGGTTGAAATCCTGGATTCAGGTATTGGGATTTCGGGGGAAGACCTCCCTTATATTTTTGATCGTTTCTATCGGGCCGGCAAGACCAAAAAGACAGACCGGAAAGGGACCGGACTGGGACTTTCGATCGCAAAATGGATTGTAGAGGCCCATGATGGAAAAATTGTTGTTGATAGTACCTTGAATAAAGGAACCTCCATGATAGTATATTTTCCGCTTTCAAACGCAGAAAAGGCATAAGATGCAAATCCTACTTGTTGAAGATGATGAGAGAATTACCCATTTTATTAAACGCGGTCTTGAGGCAGAACGTTTTCTTGTTGATACCGCCCGGAGCGGAGAGGAAGCCATTGGCATGGCAACCGGAGTGGGATACCAGGTGGTTATTCTCGACTTGATTCTTCCCGACATCGGAGGGGTGGAGATTTGTAAGCGCTTGCGCGAAGAAAAAGTAAATACCCCCATCCTGATGTTGACGGCAATGGATACGCTTCAGGACAAGGTGCTTGGGCTTGAGGTCGGAGCAGACGATTATATGACGAAACCCTTTGCGTTTGAAGAGCTTCTGGCGCGTATCAAGTCTCTTCTCAGGCGCAGCCCCTACCATCAGGAGGCCAGCGAAGAAATCAGAGTGGGAGATCTCGTCATGAACCCGGACAGGCACGAGGTCAAGCGCGGCGATGAGTTAATCAATCTGACGAATCGGGAGTTCTCACTGCTTCAATGCCTGATGCGACATCCAGGAAAGGTTTTAAGCCGGACGTTTATTCTTGAGCAGGTTTGGGGGTATCATTACGATACGCTCACGAATGTTGTGGATGTTTATGTTCGTTACTTGCGAAAGAAGATTGATCAGGAGTCGTCAAAAAAATTGATTCACACCGTGCGCGATGTTGGTTACAAGATAGATGGATAGACTCTCAGCCTGCAAGGCATCCCCTCTCCTCTCTTTCGACTATCTATAGTTCTGAATTTCTAGAAGTGAAAACCAAAACCAAAAAATAAGGGTTGAAGCCCCAGAAGGCCAAGCAGACTGGTGGTGACTCCCGCCAGAATAAACATAAAAGGAAGAAATACCAGTCCCTGAGATAAGGGATGCTCCCAGGAAATTCGGTGCATCAGCGGGTGAAGGGAAAATGCGATAGCCAATCCCAATAAGGAAAGGTTTGCCAATAGAATTGCAACCGAACCAAAGGCAAGGCCGCAAAGGAGCTCAAACATTTGTACTGCGCCGTGGCTTGGGTGACTCTGAAAAAACAGTTTTTTGGTGTTTTTTCGGAGTTTTTGGAAAAAATCAACCCCCTTTTCTATCTTGTTCTGAACTGAATAGCTGGTCTGGTCTCCGGTGACGAAAAAAGTTGCCTTTTTTGTCATTAAATAGGAAAAGACTCCAAGAGAAGCGATTGGGCCAAGTGCGGAGTAAACAGCGGTACTGCGGCATAGAAACTTAAAAAGATGAATCGGCCTTTTCCAGAATTCGATAATGAAGCACAGGACCGGCGCCAGCATGGTGAGGATTGTAATGATAAAAAAATCCAGGCTGAAGACCACTTCAAAACCCGGGCCCAGTCCGCGCAATGGTAAGATGAATTCGTTTCCAGCAAAGCTGAGGGTCAGTGGCCTTGGCGTTCCGAAAAGCATCGGGATAACCACATTGGCATCAACAATGAAGAGAAAGTAAAACATGGAAAGAGGAAGATTCAATGTTGGGAACAGGATGTCTGCTTTTTCTGCGATAGAGATCTTTTTTGCACGAAGAATTCTTAGAGCCTCGTGCGTTAAAAGCTCACAAGTTCCACGGGTCCACTTCATGAAACGAATACGAAACGACTGTACTGAATCGGGAAAGTCTTCAAGACATATTACATCTTCTGCGAATGTGCCTTTACAGCCTTTTTCCCGGAGGCGGACAGCATAAGCGAGGTCTTCACTGACCAAATGAGGGAATCCGCCTACTTCTTCCCAGCATTTCCTCCGTAGGACAGCACCATGACCGAGTAACATGACAAATCCATATCTGTTGCGAAGCGGCTGATACCAGCGCCAATGGATATCGATGCCATCGCCCATTTCCTTTGCCAGAAGAGAGGCCCCCTGTCGATTGCAGCGGTGATTGGCCTGTACAAAACCGCAGGATGGATCATTCAATAAATGGGGTACCATCTTTTTTAAGAAATCGGAGGGTAGTATTTCATCGGCATCGGCAAGTGCAAAAACCTCCTCCTGAGAGGCAGCGTCCGCGAGGGCGTGGTTGAGGTTCCCCGCTTTGAAACCCTGTCGATCGGACCGCCTGACAACCCTGACTCGCTTAGGGTATAGAGCGGCAAAGTCATCCACCTGTTTCCGATAGCCTTGATCTGAGCTGTCATCCAGG
>JBHHWW010000126.1:0-3440 GCA_046756725.1 Nitrospiria bacterium
TTAACGATTAGAAAAAAGGATAGAAGTACAACACGGAAGATCATTCGACTAAGTATAACACCTAAATTCTAAGCAGTCCTCCGGCTGCACATGGGTGATACCAACCATAAAGAGACAGAAATTCCCCCAAATCTCATAAAATTAATCACCAAGCTTATTTTACTGCTTATTTTTAAACGTGAAAGCACTGATATATCGGCACGTAAGAATCATAACATATTGATTTTATTTAATTTTTTATCTTTTAGAAGACAGTCTATTTTTATGTTCTCGTTTTGGCACAAACCTTGCTTTTTATACCAGTAAAATTTAACGAGACACCAAATAGAAAGTGAGGAGAAAAGAATGAGTAATCAGACGTTAGCATATGGCATTGATTTTGGGACAAAAACTTATTTTACGAGTGAAGAGGCAAGGGAGGAAAAACCAATGACAATTAAATCTTTAGCAGGACAATTTAAAGAAATTACGGCGGACTGGATTTCATTTATGAAAATGGGGATTCCTGTTCCTGCAGACATAGACGAGAGAGGCAGGGACCGCTTCATCGGAGAACCCTTTCTCACACGTCCGGAATACCATGCGAACGTTATCCAACTTGCAAACACTGCGGGTTAAGGGAGTCTGGATTCCAGTCATGGTAACAGCATCGTTCACATGCTGATTTTAGAAAGATGGACAACCCGCCAAAGGAGCTTGTTATGATTTGTCAAAGATGTTTTGGTTTATGTGTCCCTCATTATCTGATGGACCAGGGAACCCGGGTTTCAGCTGCTAAATGTGTCAACTGTGGCGATATTGTGGATCCTACTATAATAGAGAACAGGACACATATAGCAAAGCCAAAGTGGCGGTCTGTTGAAGTCACTGATCCAAAAAGCCCGGCTCTTTTTTCTTCCCTGGTCTGATATCGTTCCAATTCTGCGAATGATTCAGCATTCGATCACCGCATCAGGGAAAAAGTCCCCGGGCGAGTTTGGCGTCCGTGATTTTTCGGATGGATCGCATCAGGGCAGCCAGTCGCATGTCGACTTTTTCCGCCAAAGAGATTTCCAGTACGGCCTGAAAGGCGGTTGTGACGATGTCATGCAGTTTATCGTTCACCTCCTTTTCCTTCCAAAAGAAATTTTGAAGGCCTTGGACCCATTCGAAGTAGGAAACGGTGACCCCTCCGGCATTTGCCAGAACATCCGGAACGACAAAGATCCCACGATCTTTTAAGATTTTATCCGCTTCCAGCGTGGTCGGGCCATTGGCCCCTTCGGCAAGAATTTTACAGGAAATGCGATCTGCATTTTCTTCTGTAATTTGCTCGGAAAGGGCGGCAGGAATGAGCACATCGCATGGAAGTTCGAGAAGTTCCTGATTGCTGATCACTTCCCCTTTTGGAAAGTTCTCGACGAAGCAGTGTTTTTCCAGGTGTTTTCGAAGTGCGGAGATATCAAGTCCATGCACATTGTAAATCCCTGATTTCGCATCGCTCACTGCAATGACACGACAGCCCTCATCCTGGAGTAGCTGCGCGGCATGTGATCCCACATTTCCGAACCCTTGAACAACAGCTATTTTCCCCTGGGGTTGCATTTCAAGATGTCGCATCGCCTCCATGATACAGAAAACAACACCTCGTCCCGTCGCTTCGGTTCTCCCGAGCGACCCGCCAATACCGATGGGTTTTCCGGTGACAATTTCAGGGATGGAATAGCCCCTAAGCTGGCTATAGGTATCCATCATCCAGGCCATGACTTGCGGATTCGTTCCGACATCCGGTGCGGGAACATCCACTTCCGGACCAATAAATCGAATGATTTCTGTTGTAAACCGTCGTGTAAGACGTTGCAGCTCATTGCGGGAGAGCGTACTGGGATCACAACGAATACCGCCTTTTGCGCCGCCGAAAGGCAGGCCCATCAAGGCACACTTCCAGGTCATCCACATGGCCAGGGCGGAAACCTCTCCGAGGTTGACCTCCGGATGAAAGCGAATGCCGCCCTTCGAAGGCCCGAGGGTCGTGTCATGGTGAACACGGTAACCGTGGAAGACTTCCACCGATGCATCATCGAGTCGTATTGGAATATTAACCATGATCGCCCGTTTTGGATCGGTAAACCGCTTTCTCAAATTGGGATCGAGGTTTAGTTTGTCTGCCGCTTCCTCAAACTGATCCAGAGCCATTCTGAAAATAGGCGTCATATATTCAGGCGCTTTTCGTTGTTCTCGTTTTGATCCGGTCATTTTTTACTCCAATCGGTTGTGGCTGAAAGTTTCGCCTTCAAAGTGCTCCTTACAATAGTATAACGTAATTTTTCAGGATGGCTTTTTTGCGAAGAATTGAGGGAGGTCCCGCACTGAAATCATGCCAATCAAGTCACGGATTGAAAGAATACCGACAATGTTTCCACCCTCGCTTACCCCCAGATGACGAATCCCTTTGCTTGACATCAGGTCTGTTGCAGACTGCACAGAGGAAGCAATGTCAATATCGATCACGGGTGTATTCATAATGACACCAACGGGCACTTCCGAGGGATTGAGGTCGAATCCGATGAGCTTTCTCACCATATCAACCTCTGTGATAATTCCCGAATATCGATTTTCTTCTGGAATAAGAAGAGACCCGATCCGGTGTTTCTCCATTATTTCGGCAGCATCGCGACAGGATACATTTGACTTAACCGATGCAATATCCCGGTGGACGAGTATTGTGAGTGGTTTGTATACATTTGCCATCAAGTCATTGGACCCTTTTGGCTCACCGGAAAAAAAGCGGACGATGTCTCTCACGGAAATCAGGCCGATAATTTCCCCTTTTTCAGAAATACTGAGGTGTCTGATGCTATGAAAATGCATCATATGATTTGCTTCCATCACCGATTTTTCTATGTCTATTTCAACAAGAGGGGCACCCATGATTTCACTTGCAGCCGTGTCGTAAGACATTTCTTTTGTCAGGACCTTCCGTACCATGTCGCTTTCCGTCACAATACCCTTATAATGATCTCGATCTTTAATAAAAACAGAACCGATCTTTTTGTTCCGCATGACGGCAGCCACATCCGAAATACGCGCATCCATTTCAAGTGATTCTACTTCTCTGTGGACTATTTTTCTGATCGACATGGAACCCCCTTCTTAAAAAATCCAAGTAACTGAATCATTGCAGATTCTCTAAAAATGATATCTAAATGCCCATTTCCTGTCAATTTTGGACTGATTGACTTTTTATCCCGATATTCTGTATATTTGAATGCAATATCTGAGTCCGATGATATCTTTTTAAGGGATGAAATCGGCCCTTTTTGAGGAGTTTGAATGGACGATCCCTGGTTCGCTTCCTATGAAGTTGATGTCCCGGAAACACTCCACTACCCCGATATTCCACTCTTTAAATTATTAAGCAATTCCGCAGAAAATCACTCCGAAAAAAAAGCCCTTACCTT
>JBHHWW010000127.1:0-3399 GCA_046756725.1 Nitrospiria bacterium
TTTTCATGCGGTGCTGCCATCGTCTTGTCTTTGCTGAGTTTTGTTAACAGGCATAAAATAAAAATTATTAAACAGAAAAAATAACGGTATTGTAGGACCCGTTTTTCCGGACATGTTTTGCATGGTCAAAAGACCGATGAAAAACACTGCCCTCCTGCTGCTCATTGTCCATTTCACGCTCTCTGCTTACATGGCGGTCGGGATGGGCACACATCTCCTGTCGCATGGGGAGTCGGCAAACCATGGGATGCAGCACAAGTCATTCATCTGCACCTGGATGTGTACTGCTTCGAACTTCATCCATGTAAATCTTCATCAACTTGATCAAAGTACAATCCCTTCTTTTGAGTTGCCGGTCTTTCCCAGCCAGTCCGGTCAAAGGCTCGCGATCTCGGCTCCTTTTATCCGGGGACCTCCCTCTTTCTTTCTCTAACTTCATTTTTTTCATCTCTAAAAAATAGGCATATTTCTGTCTGAAAGAGGAATTTCTTCTCTTATCAAGACGAGATATTGAAGTGGAGGAAGTTATGAAATGTACACGAAGTATTTTGATTATTGCGGTGTTTCTGAGTTTTTCAGTCCCTTACGCAAATGCCGGGACAAGGGTCAGAATCAAATTGATGCTGGGCGGTAAATTCTGTGGCGAATACACCATAGATGTCGAGAAGGCGATCAAAGATGTAGATGGCGTCAAGTCCGTAGATCTCAAGAGTATGAAAGGCCATGTCCTTGTGGAGATCGATCCCGACAAGGTGAAGTCTTCCCAACTTGTCGATGCGGTCAAGGCAGTGAAAGGAGAGGGTTGGCATTGCAATGCCGAACTGATGCGTGAAACAGGGAAATTGTATCGCTTGTAGGTAGAAGAAACGACGCTGCCATACAGTGAGATGGCAGCGTCGTTTTGAAGAACGCGCGTAAAAGCCACCGCCGTTTCAAATAAAAATGAACTCACGGGACCACCGTAAACACGAAGCCCGCTTATCGAAGGCACTGCTGCCTTGTTAAGCGGGCTTTTTTGTGAGGAAAACGAGATGACACGGAGAAAAATAATAAAACTTTTAGGACTTGGTCTTCTCAGTCTGGCAAGGCCGGGGAATGCCGACACGTGGATAGGACTGGAACCCGGGAAAGTAAGAAGAATGACAAAAGGTTCTCGCGTGATGTTGGGAAATGTCCGGGTGACAATTAAGGTCTTTTCTCCCAAAAAACGCCAAGCTGAAGAGGCAATTGCTGCCGCCTTTTCAGAGGCCGTCCGTCTTGAAAATCGGCTGAGCATATTCAAGCCGGAGAGTGACTTTTCCCAGGTCAATGCCGCAGCGGGTAAACACGCGGTTCAGGTGAGTTCCGATGTCATGGAGGTCCTCCGATGGGGGATGGAGGTCACGCGTATCACGGAGGGCGCCTTCAATATGGCCGTCGGGCCTGCAATGGATTTATGGGGTTTTATAGATAAGAAACATATCCCGAATCAGAAAGAGCGATCATCACTCGAAGCATTGATGCATCCGGAGAACATTGTCGTTGAGGAAAAGTTGCAGACGGTCTTCCTCGGTGAAAAGGGAATGAAAATAGATGCCGGGGGAATCGGAAAGGGTTTTATTGCAGAACGGATGAAGGCGGTTTTGAAAGATTTTGGCGTGACTTCCGGAATTATTGCGATTGCAGGCGATATCGCCCTCTTCGGAACAAAGCCGAATGGCAATCCGTGGCGGATTGGCATTCAACACCCCCGGCACAAAGAGAAGACCATCGCCGAGATTGATCTTTCCGATCGTTTTATCTCGACCTCTGGTGATTATGAACGGTTTTTTACGAAAAACGGAAAGATTTATCACCATATCCTCAATTCGGAGACGCTTCTTCCGGCCAGGAATTGCCAGAGTGTCACGGTCATTAGCGACAACGGGGCCTTTTCCGATGCCCTGTCCACAGGCATTTTTGTGATGGGACCGAAGCATGGAATGTCCCTTTTGGAGAAATGGCTGGGGGAGGGGGTCATCATTGACCGGGAGGGTCGGGTAAGCGTCACACCCTCTCTGGAAGGAAGAGTGAGACTGCATGAAGATGTCTGACATGTTTCATTTTTTTTGGAGGCGATCAAAGCACATTGAGACTGGTCTGCCCGCACTGCCGAATTCCCTCTGATGGTTCCAGTCTTTCTCTTTTCTGGGACGAATGGGAGGCCTGCTGGAAATGTTTGATCTGCGGTTTTCGGGAGTATTTGTTTGTCAGGAAAAGAGGCGTCGTGGAGAGATGAAATAAAGGTGTTAGAAAAAAGCATATATCATAGAATTTCCGTTCTTCTTGCTGCTGTCCACCTCTTCTTGGCTGGACTGTTGCCGGTTCAGATGGAACGCCATCTCACGGTTCATGGCTCAGATAGATCCCATGCCGTACAACATACGACGCTGATCTGCCGATGGGTTTGTACCGATTCCACCTTCATCTACGCCTCTTTCGGACGATCCGAGCCCTGTCTTTCTCTTTCTATCGAGCAAGCGCCTTTATTAAATAATTTATACGCTGAAAGGACTCCCTGTTTTATCTCAATTCGAGGTCCGCCCCGGACTGCATGAAGGAGATTTTCCATCAGCATTGATGTAATCAATAAATTTATATTTATTTTAAATTAGGAGAAGATAAAAATATGAAGTTTTTAAAACAAACACTTGTCATTGGAATATCCGCTCTCGCTCTGTCAGGATGCGGGAGCGACAGTAACAACACGCCAGCAGCGGGAGCAAATACCGGGATGATTGGGGTGTTCATGCCTATTCAGCCGAGATTAAACTCTATCAGTATCTCAGCGATCCCTTAACGCTTCGTTTACGTTACCGTCGTTATGAGCAAACAAAGGCTGATTTTTTTAATCCGGATCGGACACGGCCTGAAGCCATCATGAGTTTCGATCCGAAGCTACGCGAATTTGATACCGATTTCTACGGGATCAAGTTTATTTATCGCGTACTGGAATCACCTCTTCGGTTTATTGACCGTCTTGACCTGGAATTGGCCTATGACCGTTTGGAAGAACCAAGGGACTTTCATGCTGACTTGATGCAGTTTGTGTTTCGGGTGCTTTTCTGAAAAGAAGGATAGCGATAAGAACAATGGAAAAAGAACTCTTAAAAGTCGATGAAGTCGCCAAAAAATTAAGCGTCAGTAAGTGGACCGTTTACCGATGGGTTGAAGAGGGACGGCTTAAGGCGACTAAACTCGGACCGGGTGTACTAAGGATATTTAAAGATTCCGTGGATGAATTAATTAACACGAAAACCGTCGATATTTTTTCACAGGAGTAGGCAAGGGTTGCGTTCCTTGTTAGCGGAAAATGAGGCCAATATTTAAACTACGGCAACTTTTAACGAGGATCGATTTGGTTTATAAATGCTGAATACC
>JBHHWW010000128.1:0-3391 GCA_046756725.1 Nitrospiria bacterium
TAAAATGACGCCCAAGGCAAATGACCTAATGACATAATGACGGGTCGTGTCATTGGCTTCGCGTCATTCAACTATTTTCTTGCAAAAGTTCACCCACAATACTATAATTACAGAACACTTGAAAAGTGAGGTTTTTATGAAGAGATGTTTTTATTCCGTTGTTTTGGTATTCGTCATGACTATCGGTCTTCCTGTAATCCTGGTGGGTCAGATCGACATTAAAGACACCAAGTTTTTAAGCCACCCTGCTATCAGCAAAAATCACATAGCGTTTGTTTATGCCGGCGATCTCTGGACTGCCGATCTTGATGGAAAAAACGTTCGGAGGTTGACTTCAGATGATGGCATCGAATCAAATCCTGTTTTTTCTCCGAATGGCAAACTGATAGCCTTTAGCGCCCAATATGATGGGAATACGGATGTTTATGTTATTCCTGTGGAAGGCGGCATTCCGAAACGTCTCACCTGGCATCCTGACTTCGATATTGTCCGTGGATTTACACCGAATGGCTCTGCTGTTCTTTTTATCTCCCCCCGCTTTGTTTTTACCAGGCGATATACCCAACTTTTTACTGTGCCTGTTGCAGGTGCTTTTCCGGAATTATTGGAAATTCCCAATGCTTTCAAGGCAGCTTATTCGCCCGACGGTAAAAGAATAGCTTACAATCCACTTTCCGAACGCTTTCGCCAGTGGAAACATTACCGCGGAGGCACCGTTTCCACAATATGGCTGTATACTTTCGACGACCACTCTGTAAAGAAGATTCCACAACCTGAAGGCCGGTGTAATGACATCGATGCTATGTGGATTGGGGATCGGGTCTATTTTCTCTCCGACAGGAATGGCGAGTTCAACCTGTTCACCTATGACATTCAATCCAATGAGATTAAGCAACTGACGCAATTTACTGACTTCCCAATTCTCCACGCTTCCGCCGGCGGCAATAAAATCATATTTGAACAAGCCGGACATCTTCATGTTTTTAATCTGCAAGATGCACAAAGTAAGAAGCTGACCATTGGCGTCACAACGGACCTGTTAGAACTTCGCCGGCGTTTTGTAAAAGGAGCCCGTTATATTCGTGACGCTTCGATATCGCCCTCCGGAGTGAGAGCCGTTTTTGAGTTCCGTGGTGAAATTATTACCGTTCCGGCAGAAAAGGGGGATCCGCGTAATTTAACCAACACAACCGGCGTTCATGAACGATCACCGGTCTGGTCTCCGGATGGAAAGTCCATCGCTTACTTTTCAGATGAAACCGGTGAATATCAGCTCACTATCAAACAGCATGATGGCAAGGGAAAACGTAAAGAGTTTAAAATAAAGGGCTCCGGCTTCTATAGCAGCCTGGTCTGGTCTCCCGATAGCAAAAAGATGACGTTCACGGATAACGCAAGAAATCTTTACTGGATGGAATTAGAAAAGGGGACGTCAAATAAAATCGCATCGGAATATCTCTATTCCCCAGGTGCGTTTGGAAACATCCGCGGCGTCTGGTCTCCTGATTCGAAATGGATTGCTTACACACTGGGCAGCGCGGCACTCATTCAAAAGGTTTATGTCTACTCTATTGAAAACAAGAAAACGTATCCTATCACAGACGGGTTGAGCGATGTGAGCGACCCGGTCTTTGATGAAAGCGGCAAATACCTCTACTTTTTTGCCTCTACCGACGCCGGGCCCGTCCGGCATTGGTTTGACATGTCAAACGCCGACATGCGGATGACCCGAGCGATATATTTAGCCACGCTGCAAAAGGAGCTGTTGTCGCCTCTGGCAAAGGAAAGCGACGAAGAGGAAGGCGCCGGGAGCGAGGAAGAAGATGGAAAGGAAGATAAGGAAAAATCAAAAAAAGAAAACGAGAAGACAGAAGAAACTTTTGTCATTGATTTTGAGGGCCTGAACAGCCGGATCATTGCTCTTCCGGTGGAAGCGGGAAACTTGTTTAGTCTCCAGGTTGGCGATGAAGGCCAGATTTACTATCTTGAAGCGCCCGCAACCGCGAGAGGTCCCGGGGCAAAAGGGACAAAGCTGCACAAGTATGATCTTAAAGAGCGAGAGGATAAAGTTATCCTGTCCGAGGTGAATCGTTATCAACTTTCAAAAAATAAAAAAAAGATTCTCTACCGGGATGAAAGATCCTGGAGTATTGTTCCATCCTCCGGCAAGGCCGAAAACGGGAAAGGCAAGCTTAAAATCAACGCGATTCAAGTTCATATTGATCCCCGGGTTGAATGGAGCCAGATTTTTCATGAGGCCTGGCGAATCAACCGTGATTATTTTTATGCGACCAATATGCATGGCGTAGACTGGCAAGCGATGCGCGAAAAATACCAAGCCTTTCTGCCGCATTTGGCCAGCCGCCGCGATTTGAATCGTCTGATTCGATGGATGTGCAGTGAGTTGGCGGTAGGTCACCATCGTGTTGCCGGCGGAGACTATTTGCACGATCCCGAAACCATTCCCGGCGGATTATTGGGCGCGGACTATGCCATTGAAAATGGCCGGTATCGGTTTAAGAAAGTGTACGGCGGGTTAAACTGGAATCCGGAGCTTCGATCTCCGTTGACGGAACCGGGCGTGAACGTCAAGGAAGGAGACTATCTTCTTGCTGTGAATGGCAGAGAATTGACCTCCTCTACCAATCTTTACCGCCTGTTCGAAAACACATCGGGAAAGATGGTCGAAATTAGGGTGGGGCCAAATCCGAACTCTACCGGGTCTCGTCTCGTCACAGTTGTTCCGGTTGCAAATGAGAGAGCGCTGCGGAATCGTGACTGGGTGGAAGGAAACGTAAAAAAAGTTGACGAAGCAACCGCAGGTCGGGTCGCATATGTCTATGTACCCAACACTTCAACCCGGGGGCATAGCTATTTTAAACGTTACTTTTTCCCACAGGCACACAAAGACGCCATCATCGTAGACGAACGGTTTAACGGTGGTGGGTCGATAGCGGATTATTACATTGATATTCTGAGGCGCCCGTTTCTCTCCAACTGGAATATGCGCTATGGCGCTGACCTCAGGACGCCCAGTGCAGCCATTCAGGGGCCTAAGGTCATGCTTATCGATGAGACAGCCGGGTCAGGTGGTGATTTACTCCCCTGGATGTTTCGAAAATTCAAATTGGGTAAGTTGATAGGAAAAAGAACCTGGGGAGGTTTGGTAGGAACACTCGGGTTTCCCGTTCTTATGGATGGCGGACGTGTTACAGCTCCAAACGTAGCCATATGGACTGAGGATGGCTGGGTTGTTGAAAATGTGGGGGTACCTCCGGATATTGAAGTGGAGCAGTGGCCGGCAGAAGTCATTTCTGGTCATGATCCGCAATTGGAAAAGGCCATCGAAGTCATCATGGATGAGCTGAAAATGAATCCTCCGAAAAAAATG
>JBHHWW010000129.1:0-3385 GCA_046756725.1 Nitrospiria bacterium
GAGAGCATAAAATGAGGAGGTTATCGGGGCGGTGGCTGCCCCCGGCAGAATAATGCTGCAAATGATGCGCCTGTAAAAACAAATGATGCGTGCAACCAGGAACAGCGCATTGATGTTCATACTTTTGCAGGATTTTTTTATACGTTGCAGCCGGAATATGGCGGTGGCTCACGCTTGGATTTCCACCTCTAGCGCAACACCTGACGTTTGAGTTGCTCCTGTACCTCAAAAGGGGTTTTAAAGCCAAGACATTTTCTTGGTCGATTATTCAGTAAGTCTTCTACACTTTTTAACTCCTCTGATGTCACCTCACTAAGATCCATTCTTCTTGGAAAGTATTGGCGCAGCAAACCATTAAAGTTTTCGTTCGTTCCCCGTTCCCATGAGTGATAGGGCTGGGAGAAGTATACTTTTGCCTTGAGCGCCCTCGCAGTACGCTTGTGTTTGGAAAACTCTGATCCATTGTCATTGGTAATCGTTTTGACCGGCTCTTCTCTTAAGTGTTTTACCGTGGCCCTATGAACAAGAACCGAGCATTTTCTTTTAACCCAAGCAATTTTTGCATAGCGCGAGGTACGATCCACCATGGTGAGTAAAAAGGGTCCATTCCATTTCCCCATCATCGTGTCTCGTTCATAGTCGCCTAAACGGTTGCGCTCTTCAACGACTGAGGGTCTTTGATCAATCATGGTTCGTTCCCCGAGGGCCGTAGGTTTTCGGAGGGCTTTGGGACGTTGTTTTGGCCTACTTAAAATACGCAAGTGTTTACATAAAGACCCTTTCTTTGCTTTATCCCGCCTGAGGTAACGATAAATTGTTTGGTGGGATAATTTGCCATTTTTTTTATGTCGTAACCACCCTGCAATTTGTTCTGGACTCCAATCCTGACCAATCTTTTCGCGTACATAGTCTTCGAGAGCACCTTGAATCTTACGTAGTTCGGGGTGGAGTGTTCTCCTCAAATCTTGGGTTCGCTGATCTGAGGAAAAAGCCTCATAGGGACACCCCAATTTCCGAACTTCTCGGCTAAGGGTGGATGGGCTTCGTTTCAATTGCCGGGCAATACCTCGCAGGCTCATCCCGCTAGTCAACAAAGCCTCAATCTGATATCTCTCTTCTAGGGTTAACCGATAGTATTTAACCATATTCTCCTCCTCTGATTGCTGTCAGAAAAGGAGTATGGGCTATAGGTTAGCCCTTTTCAATTTACCCCTAGCCCGTTTTATTCCTGAGTTTTCTTAAAAAAGTTTCAAGAAAAGACTATTAATTAAAAAACCTCCATGATATTAGTGAGTTGTTGAGACAAACCAATAACGAAGGAGGTTTTATGCACCCCGCAGAGCGCACTGGCGAAATTAACGAATCGTTTGAACTTTTTAAAGTAAAAAATAAGCCGGTGGTGGTTTCCCAGACCCGTCTGGATTTGAGCAGCAATGCAGGGTTTCTGGCCGTCTCGAAAGTCGAACGGCAGATGGGGCTCATCGATTCCCTGCTGGGTTGCTTTGAGGGTGCCCGTCACAAACGGGGTCGGCAAGTGAAAGATCACAGTCGCATCCAACATGACCTCTTTGATTTGCTCAAACAACGGGTTTTTCAGATGGCCCTTGGCTATGAAGATGGCATTGATGCCAATGTGCTTCGCCATGATCCGTGCCTGCAATTATCAGTGGGTAAAAACGAGGCATTGGCTTCTCAGCCCATGATGTCACGTTTAGAGAACTGGGTGACGAAAAAAGATCTCTATCGGGCTTGGAAGCAATTGGTTCAAATTTATGCGGATCATTTCCATGAACCTGGACAACCCATTGTTCTTGAGATTGATTCGACCGAAGATCCAGTTCATGGCCAGTTGGGCTTATTCAATGGCTATTTTCGCAATCATTGTTTCCATCCGATTTTGGTGACCGACGAGGCCACGTCCTTTCCCTTTGGGATTATTTTGCGCGATGGCCACTGGGGAAGCGCCAAGAATGCCAAGGCCATTTTAAAACGCATCATTGCTTGGCTCAAAGAAGCCATCCCCGGTGTTTCGATTGTCATCAAGGCCGATTCTTCGTTCGGTATTGCAGATTTAATCAATTGGTTTGAAGAGATTGGGGTCGATTACATCCTGGGGCTTTCGGGCAACCAGGTTTTATATCGGGCCGTCGAGGCACTCGAAGAAGGGGTTTTGGCCGAGTATGAACAGGACAAAAATCCTTTGCAGCGTTTTGAGAGTCTTTCTTATCGCGCAAAAACTTGGAAAAATGCGCATCCGGTCGTGGCCAAAGTCGAACACACGGGCAAGGGCATCAATCGCAGATTTGTCGTGTCTTCGATGTTTTGTGATGACCCGCAAAAACTCTACGGCTGCTATCAACGCCGAGCCAAAGGCATTGAGGCCATCATTGAGCAACTTAAAAATGGCCTGAGATTTGATAAGACGGCCTGCCATGAGAAACTGCCCAATCAGATGCGATATTTGGAAAGTGCCTTGGCCTGGATCTTACATTTGAAACTGATGGAAAAAACGAAGGGTATTTTTACTTGGATCCCGACCGCGCAGACCTTGATTCAAAAAGTGTTAAAAGTGGCAGCCATCATCAAGGAATCCACCCGCCGGTTTTTGATTGAATTACCGCTGAACGATCCCCATGCCTTCCATCTGTTCCATGTTTTGAATACGACTTAGCTGAGCACTGGATCCGTTACGAAAAACAAATCCTCAAACCAAGGCTTTTTACGAAAAGCCAGGGGAAGGGTTTTGTCTGAAAACGCCCTGAAAACCAAGACGGCTCGTAAAATGAGTCCATTTCTGAAATACTAGCCCGTTTTGAAGCCAAGAAATCTAACGCCCTCGCATTACCACTTCATTTCGCTAAATCTAAGAAACTTTTGCTCCGCCAAGAATAAAACGGGTTAGGGTTGACAGTCATTTTTGAGGAGCGTATGCGAAGGGAACTAAGAGGAAAACAAAAGAATACCAGTAAGTTAAATAGTTTACCCAGAGGTTGGTTGTTTAATTTATTGGTGAGAACTTTCTGCTAAGGGGAGACGGAATCATGAAAAAATCAAAACTACTTATTTTGAGCGCTGTATTCATTGCATTTGCGGTTTTATTTGCCAATTTGCAATCGGCCTCGGCCTATATTCTTAGCGGCGAAGAATGGATGGGAAATAAGGCCAGAATCCCCCTATGGGTGAGTACGTCACTGGATGATAATAATATTCCGTACGACGGCTCGTTTGCCCAAGGGATTACGGCCATTCAAAATGCAATTGATGAGTGGAATATTGAGGGCAATAGCGAGTTTCAATTCTATTATGCGGGCACAACGACCATCGATACGGCGGCCGATGATGGGTATAATGTGATTTTGTTTTTGGATGGGCCTTGTCCGGTTGG
>JBHHWW010000130.1:0-3384 GCA_046756725.1 Nitrospiria bacterium
CACTCCAAAATTGCTTATGCAGCTTGATAGCTCTATTTAATTGCCGGATTAATAAACAGATTTATGCGTCGCTTCCGCTTGGAAACTTGCAACCTATTCTAAAAAACTCTATCCTTCTTTTGTCTTATTCTAAGGAGAAACAGGGTGACTGGGGATACAAAAAAATGCCTGACTGAAACCACGGAATCCGCAGTCCTGATGATCTCCTGTTCGGACAGACAGGGGTTGATAGCGTCCGTCTCGACATTCATTCATGAAAGAAACGGCAATGTGATCGGCCTGGAGCAATATGTTGATCCTGCCGGCAATCATTTTTTTATGCGGGTTGAATGGGCGCTTGATGGTTTTTCAATTCCGATTAATGATTTTGGCGAAGCCTTTGATGCGGCCATTGGAAAACGGTTTAACATGGTTTGGGAGCTATATCCTTCTAGCGAAAAACAAAGAATGGCGGTGTTTGTTTCAAAGGGGTCTCATTGCCTTTATGACATCCTCTCACGGTTTCAGGCCGGTGAGTGGCAGGTTGATATTCCGCTCATTATCAGCAACCACCCTGATTTGGAATCCGCTGCTAAAAATCTGGGAATCGACTTCTATTGTTTTCCAATTACGAAAGAAAACAAACAAATCCAGGAAGAAAAACATCTGGCCCTTTTAAAAAAGTACCGCATTGATTTCATTGTCCTTGCACGGTACATGCAGATCCTTTCGGGTCGCTTTGTTTCCCAATACCCATATCGGGTGATCAATATCCACCATTCCTTCCTACCCGCTTTCCCCGGAGGCAGACCCTACCACTCGGCTCATGATCGCGGGGTTAAGATCATCGGGGCAACCAGCCACTATGTCACGGCGGAACTGGATGCCGGCCCCATTATTGCTCAGGATGTGGTGCGCGTCAGCCATACGGACAAAGTGGAAGATTTCGTCCGGAAAGGCCGTGATCTGGAGAAAGTTGTTCTCTCCCGGGCCATCTGGGGACACTTAAACAAGAAAATACTCGTCTTTCGAAATCGGACCATTGTCTTTGTGTAAATTCTCGTCTTTATGTCACTCATTTACAAACAAGGAGTCCTTCACATGAAACGAAGATATTCTATTTGGAAATGGCTGCTGATCTTCTGCTTAGTCACTGCCTTCACCGGTGGCTGTGTTTCTATTCCGAAAGAAAGCGCCTCACTGTCCTCAGAAATTGGTGTGCAAATTGCTGAATCAAAGGCGGCTCACCTTGCTCTGATGCGGCAATATCTGGCTGAAAAACGTGAACAAATTAACACCTTTGTCTCAGAGGAATGGCTTCCGGAATTTGTAAAACGGGTCTTTGAACAGGAAGGCGTAAAAAAAGCGTGGAATCAGATTGTCGAGGGTGATGATATGAAAGCCCGTTTTGAATTGATTACGGGTCTGGGCATAAGATTACAGAAGAAGATTGATGACAAACGGCGGGAACTCATCCAGCCGATAAACGCGTTGGAACAATTGTTCGTCGAACGGATTGAAAATCATTATGACACCCTTCTTTCTGCAAACAACCGGCTTACGACTTTCCTTAATTCGGCCGTAAAAGTAAAAGATCGTCAACATGAAACACTTAAAACGCTTGGCGTTGAAAAGAAGTTTTCGCAATTCATGTCATCTGCAGATGACATCGTCAAAAAAATCATTTCAGGTCGAGATGCCTATGAGAAAAATAAAGAAAAAATTAATAGGATCATTGACCGCATCCGTTAAGACCAGGCGCTTGCCGGAAAAATATAAGGAGGAAACAGCATGTTATTTGATTGGGACACCCTTGATAAGGAGATCGAAGAGTCCGCATTAGAAACGGACCAACACCTTATTTCTAAAATCTCATCCTTGACGCGGATGAAGGATGATGAAATTAAGCTGTTATTTCCGAAAAATGAGGATCAGGAGAAACTGATCAAACTCATGCAAATTGTCGAGAAAGCCAGTAAAGACAACGAAAAAACAGTCGAACTGGTGAACAATGTAAACGATTTGGCAGGGACCATCGTCAAGCTGCTGAACCGCTTTGTGTAGAGCCGAGAAACAACGCGTATGTTCCTGATTATTCTGAAATCTAGATTGAAAGCGCTTTCGAGGGAGCTTGCCAAAGAATGGGCGACCTATTTTCTGCTGGGGCCTGTGATGGTTGGTGTGGTCATACTTCTTGGTCGGCGTATTTTCAATGATTTTGCAGTAGATGTCGGGAAGATTCAGCAAGTGAGTCTTACTCAGGATACGATCGTCCGTTTGACCCTTGTTTTTCTTTTTTTGAAGGTTTTTTTCAACTTTCTTCCCATGGCAAAACGTCTCTACCCGACAGAACGATCGCTTACCATGGATGATCTCCTCCCGATCGATTTTTCAACTCGATATCAAATCTTCTACCTTGAGCAGATTTTTAGAGATCTTCCTTTTTTTGTGGTCGGACTCTTCCTCACCCTCTTTGTTGGAAATGACAATATGCTCCTATGGGTTTTTGTGATTTGGCTTTTTTTCCCGGGGATCGAGATCGGGTTTACGTTGACATGGATCCACTTCTTGTCGCCCGACCGCGCCCAATTGGGCGCGGCTCTCCTCTTCTTTCTCTTTCTGATTGCCATTTTACCGGTGACACAACTTGGATGGTGGACCGACTTTTTTACTTTGCTTCTTGTGCCCCTGGGCTACTACAAAGGATTCAAAGTCTGGCGGTATCGTGACATCAGTCATGTTGAAACCTCTCTAACGCAACAAGAGGTCATCTCTGGGCGGGGACAGAAAGCACAACAGATCTTACGTCTCGTAAGTCGGATTGCGCCCCCATCTATCCGCACCCTGGTCCATCATGATCTTATTTTATTGTTTCGTAATTTTGTGCCCCACTTTTGGAGAAACTTTATTCTGTCTCTATTGATTGCGACAGGCACCCTCGTTCGCGGAGATGTCGCTCCCGTGATGATTTCCGCTGTTTCGGTCTTCATTCTCGCGTCCACCGTTTCTCCGCTCTTCACCCTGCAGCGTCCTTTTCGAATCAGCGAAAAGGTTTTGCCGCTCTCTTCAGAACAGGTATGGAAAACAAAAATCATTGTTGCGCTGATACTGTCTTTCCCCATTCCATGGCTGATCTGGGGGATTGAAATGACCATAAATCCCCTACCGCTTCCCGAGGCACTTTCTCTGCTGATGACGCTTCTTCTGGTCAGCATTGCAGTCGCTTCTCTGGTCGGCGGAACCATTTGCGAGGGAGATCAACGTCCTGCCCTTCAATACATTGTTGCGGGCATGTTGTCTGCGCTGGCAACGGTCTTTATCGCTATTTTCCACCCCCTGCTCTTCCTCCTTCTATTTGTTCTTCTGTCGCACCTGAAAGGTTCCGCAATGATTCGCCTTGAGAAT
>JBHHWW010000131.1:0-3352 GCA_046756725.1 Nitrospiria bacterium
AAAAAAGACTGATTAAAATCAATCACTTATAAATGTGTTTCTTGAGAGAGGATACAGGAAAGGGAACAAGCGGCAGCAGGATAAACGACACTGCTGTTTTCTTATGACATCTATTTTCATGAGGCCATTTTGAAATGAACAAAGACGTGACTAGACATCGGTTGTTTTTTGGATGATGTGATGCACGACCTCTTAGAGATTCAGGTTCATTCTTGGCAAAGTCATTTCACAGTAGGCGGGCCGAAAAAAATGACCGTCTACGATGAACACGACTGGCCTATCATCACTTACAATCCAAAGAAAATTCATGAACTTGCGTCCCTTAAAACAACTTGAATTTGACAACAACTTTCACCGCTTGGGTGACGATTTTTACACAGAGGTTACGCCTCAAGGTATCCTAAAACCCTTCCTGGTAGGGGCCAGTCCTCCTGTGGCAGAGATGATCGGACTCGATCCGTCGGCATTGAAAACCACTGATTTTATCGATCTATTCTCAGGGAACACGCTGCTTCCGGGATTTCAGCCCCTGGCCATGGTCTATTCCGGGCATCAGTTCGGTTACTACAATCCGCAATTGGGAGACGGGCGGGCACTTTTGTTAGGTGAAGTTGTGAACGACACAGGAAAATGGGATCTCGTCCTCAAGGGTGCGGGCCCAACCCCTTACTCCCGTCGGGGGGATGGGCGAAGTGTTCTTCGCTCGGCCATCCGGGAATTTCTGGGCAGCGAAGCCCTGGCTGGACTGGGTATTCCGACAACACGAGCCCTGTGTGTCATAGGAGGAGAAGACAGCATTTATCGTGAGCGGGTTGAAAAAAGCGCCACACTGGTGCGCATCGCAGAAAGTCATGTACGCTTTGGCAGCTTTGAATACTTCCACCACAATGAGAAAGAAGAAGCTGTGAAGCAGCTTGCAGACTATGTAATCGCCCATCATTTTCCGGACGTAGAAATCTCTGGGAAAAAATCGATTGACAAATACCAACGATTTTTTGCATCGGTCATTCAAAAAACAGCTAAAATGATTGCACGCTGGCAAGCGGTCGGATTTGCCCATGGCGTGATGAATACCGACAACATGTCGATTCTGGGACAGACTTTTGACTACGGGCCATTCGGTTTTATGGAAGATTATGACCCAGGATACATCTGTAACCATTCCGACCACCAGGGCCGATATGCCTTTGATCAACAGCCTAAAATCGGCCTGTCTAATTTAAATGCCTTGGGCTACGCGCTTATGTTCCTCATTCCCAGGGAGTCGTTAATGGAAGCGCTTCAGGCATATGAACCGACTTTTGATGAATGCTACACCGGTCTCATGAGGAAAAAATTGGGCTTATCGGGAGCACACGAGAAAGACCCGTCCCTCTGGAAAGACCTGCTCGGGCTCATGGAAAGACATGCGGTTGATTACACAATTTTATTCAGAACGCTTTCGGAATATTCAATCGACGGAGAAAAGACTGGGCTGTGCGGCTTCTTTAATCATCAGGAAGATTTTGCGCACTGGCTGGCACGATACAATCACCGACTGAAACAGCAGGATGAAGTGGATGAAGTGCGACAAAAACGTATGAAAAGGGTCAATCCCAAATACATCCTTAGAAACTACCTGGCGCAAGTGGCGATTGAAAAGGCGGAAAATGAGCGGGATTTTTCTGAAATTGACCGCTTGCGCAATCTGCTTGATCGGCCCTTCGATGAACATTCAGAGATGGAGGCATACGCAAATGAATCCCCGGAATGGGGGAAATTGCTAAAGATCAGTTGTTCATCATGATCTGAATTCAAGGGAGGTACAATGAATTTTAACCGAGTGAGCGTTGAAGAAACGCGAGAATTAATGTCTAAAGGAGAGGTGACGATCCTGGATATTCGGGATGAGCAATCTTATACGGAAGGGCACCTGCCCGACGCCATGCATATCAAGGGAATCAATATCGACGACTTTGTTGCCCATCAGGATAAGGAAAAACCGTTGTTGATTTATTGTTATCACGGTCATTCCAGTATGCCCGCAGCCGCCTATTTTGCCGACAGGGGCTTTAACCGGACCTACAGTATGGATGGTGGATACGAAGCCTGGCGTGTCTCCATCCCCGGGAGCGCCGAAAGATAAAAGGCCTTCACCTAAGTGATCTTCTGCTTCCTATTACCTGGTGATGGATGATCGATCTTTTCTGATGAAAGAAGGCTTTGAAGGAGTTTCTGAAGGGGTAAAGTGACGCAAGAAAAAATAATCGTTCTTTTCGACAGTCTCTGTCCACTTTGCACAGACACCGTCACCTTTCTAAAAAAGCGGAACGACAAACACGCGCTCACCTTTATTTCGATGCATTCTAAAAAGGGCAGGACATACATGGAAAAATATGGCGTCACTTTGGAAATGGAGACCTTCGTCTTCATAAAAAACCCTATTTGCCTGATTCGGAGTGACGCCGCTCTAGCCATCGCAAGACACCTGGGAGGAGTCTGGTCTTTTTTGTATTTTTTCTCCGTGATTCCCCGCCCCTTACGAGACCGGGTTTACACTTTCGTTGCAAGAAACCGCTATCGATGGTTTGGCAGACATAAAACTTGTGTGCTTCCTCCATAGGAAGTTGGAAAGACACACCCATTCCCGGAATTAACTCCGGGAATGGGATACTTCTTCAATTCCAAAATGGAATAAAATTGAATGCTCGATACCTTCCAATACTTCATCCTCTGTAAGTCCATTACTAAAGCAGTTCGGAAGCGCAGGCACATAGGCCTTAAAACCTCCTTCGTCTCTGGATTTAAGCACGACTTTCAGTTTCATTTTCCTATCCTCCATATGATTCTTTTCATTCTCAATTGGCGAGACCATCCAACACCTTATCTGACTTGCTCTATAGCCTGATATATAAGCATTAATGATGCCGGAAAAAGAATCCCACTATAAGACCTCTTTCTTCATTTTTCTAAAAATAAGCTTCCAAAAATTGAAAAAAACTTACAAATACACAAAAAAATATTAAAAGCACGTAATTTTACCTGCGCAAAATTTGTCCTATGCGAAAAAAATGGCACCCCATTTTTGAGTCATCGTTTACCAACTTGCTTCATTTTTCTTCATCACTGAAATTGGCATTCCTCGTTAAATTTAGTTGTATTTAAAATCACCTCGTGATAGGTCTTTCCCAGGATGACTGACACCCCATGCAGATCTTTCTAGGCCCATTCCACCCCCACCTTGAAACAACCCTGGCTACCCAAGTCCGGAACTTCAAAGCCGAGCACCCCCTCTCTCCACTTCTTATCCTGGTTCCTTCTGATACCATCCGGCGGCGACGTGCCCGAGGCGCACTTGCCCGTGGCCGTCCGC
>JBHHWW010000132.1:0-3351 GCA_046756725.1 Nitrospiria bacterium
AGAATAAAGTTCTAATTAAGCCTAAAATTACTCTGTATATTCAATGAGTTAGAAAATAGTAAAGTGACTTAACCTGGACCATTAGGAAAACCCCGGCCAGGGAAATCAGGGATGATGAGATACTGGGGCTCCAAGTAAAACCTCCACGCTGTCCAAAAAATGAGGCTTATTAACGCAGGAATTACGTTTTAATTAATCTCTATTAATTCAGGATGTTACGTGAAGGTTAAGTCACTTAACCTGGAGAACTCTTTGGGTAATACTGGCGCGAAGGATATTACTCTTCACGCCTTCCATGCTGGGGAAATGCTGCCTGACTTCAATCAACGCCTTTTCTAATTTTTCATTCACCGTCACCGGGATGATACAAGTCACTGCCTTATCCAGATCCTCCTGAACCGAAGCGATATCGACAAGATCCCAGTACTCTGGCATTTCTAGAAATCGCTCAACTGCATCTGTAATCCACCTGCTCTTCCCTTTCAATCCATACCCGTCTGCAACGATATGTTCCAACATTATCTGAACAATTTTACTGGATGTCCGAAAAGAGACCGAGACCTTTTTCACTTTCACTTTTTTATTTGGCATTTTCAATCTCTAAAAATTCGATCATTTTTTTAAAAGCAACATTCGCTTCCTCAAATTTCTCCCATTGAACCTGGTCAAAAGATGAAGCATATTTCTTATATTCCCGCTGCCCAAGAACACTCATAACCACCTTCTTGACAACATCAGGGTTCCTGGTCACGCCCAGATTAATTCGAGTCAAAGGCTTTCCCACCCTCCTTTGACCTGGAGCCTTTTGTGCTTCTTTCTCAGCTTTTTGGGATTTTAAGGTCGAGAGCGTTGATTGTAACTTCCTCAGAGGCGCACCCTCTTCACATGCCTTAATCAAACACTCCCTAAAAGATCGATCCTTAATCCGCGCAATAAACGCCCCCTTCTCAACACTGTTTATTTTCCCCGCTTCTACCTTTTTCAGGACATCAGGAGAAGCGTTCGAAAGGACTAAATAATTACTCGCCTGAGGTAAAGAAACAAATAAGATGTCCTTCAGGACGGTTGCTGTCACTTCACTCCCCGGATGCGTTCCCTGGTATCCAGAGACGATTGCTCGAATATTTCCAAGACGATCCTGTAAAGACAGATCCTCTCTTTCAGTATTTTCAATCCACTGGATCAGCCGGAGATCATCTTCGGAAGGTTCTTCTTCATATACTCTCGCTTGAATATCTTCCTTCCCAATTGAAAGGCTGGCTAAATAACGTCTTTCTCCAGCCACCAGGCGGTATTTGTTCTGGTTTTTATACACGACAACAGCGTTTATCAAGCCGCCATTCTTGATCGTTTTACCTAAACGGTTGAGGCCCTCCAGCTCACCCTTTTTGACCTCATACTGCGGATCATCGCGCTTCAATCCGTCTTCAATATCCTGTGGCGTTACCGCCAGTGTCCTTGGGTTCTTCGGATCAATCTCCATCCGCGATAAAGGAATCACCTCGTAACGCAAAGCACCGGCATTATTCTTTACGGCTTTAATGGTATCTGAAAGGCCTTTACTTAAAGTATTACTAATCCCAAAGCTTTTTCGTTTCATAGATTATCCGCCATTATTAGTATTTGAAAACACCATTTCTGTTATACATTCACATACCGCAAGCGCTTCCATTTTCGCTTTTGAAGAATCCGGAAAATCAAAGATCGTTTCCGGTTTTGCGCCTTCTGCATCAATCTCCGCAAAATTTGTTCTCAAATTTAAAGACACAGGCAGAATATACTTTTGCACGGCCTCAGTATCCCGAAGACTCTGCAACATGTCCCGATGAAGATTGATCGGCCGGACCATATTAGGCAAGACCCCGATCAGCTCCAAGGATTTTGAACGTTCCCGCCTTAATGACTCTTGCATCCATAACTGCAACATTCCGTAGACCCCCTGAATTGGCGCCTCTTCCATAACAGATGGGATAATCATATGTGTAGCCGCCTTAATTGCCCCCATTGTAAGCGGTCCTTTGCTTGGAGCGGTATCAATAATCACAACATCATATGATTCAGGAAGATCGGGCAAACCTAAAAACATTGAGAGCTGGTTATGCACCTTCTCGATCACTTCAGTTCGCCTAACCGACTCAGCCGCAAGAAGTCGATCTGCATGTGCAGGCAGGATATCGAGGTTCCCAATATGCGTTCCATAAGGAATGACGAGTTTTCCAAAGAAGATATCTGCAATACTGCTTCGCCCTTCAGGGCCAAAGTCCTCAGAATCGGACGGATCAAAACCAGGATGAACTGGTGGAATCTTCCCTCCAGGTGTCGCAGGGTCGATTTCCATATTTAAGAACCGCTGTGAAAAGTTACACTGGGGATCAAAATCAATAGCCAACACCCTCTTTTTTAAGACCATCGAGAAGTACTCTGAGAGTAAAATACTCAGCTTCGTTTTACCGACGCCCCCCTTATTATTTGCCGGGACAATAATTTTCATTAGATCAACCTCACTCCATCAAATAGTAGGCGACTAGGCACCTGTATTTTTTCCTTGCATTGTATCGTATTATATATCATATTGTTTTAGACAACTCAACAGTGTTGATAACGTGCTGGTATTCTAAGGCATTTATATGGTATTCCAAGTAAAATTACAAGGTACTCCAAGTAGGGTTTTGCTGGTTCTCGAAGGCAGGATTACTGGTTCTCTAAAGAACCTTTACTGGTTCTCCAAGGAAGGAAAATCTCACAACTCTTTGATAAAATACAGGATTCCTGCATCTATAATTACATAGTAAGTAGTATTTAATAGCGTGTTTATAGTAATAAAACGGGTTTTAAAATGAATGAAAAAGAAGTGACTTCAACCCCACGACCAGAAATTATCTCTGTTGAATGTAACCTGGAAGAATTTCCCTTTACCTGCGTTGCCTTAAAAAACTTAAAGAAGCTGAAGGAATATCACTACGAGCGATGGATTAAAGATTATTCCACAAATAAAAGTCTGAAGCAGGAATGGACCATGATTGCAGCTCCAAACAACCATCTCCCCGGACCATTCGATTTAGACGTTAAAAGAGCTCTCGATAAAATCGTCTTTCAAACTGGAATTGAAAACGTCGTCCAGGTCAGAAAGATCTCTTTTTCGATTTACCAGATTGTTGATATTCTGGGTTTGAAAATGGGGGGCACGACCTACAGGAACATCAAGGAATCCCTGGAACGGCTCCACGCGACAAGATACACATCAAAAAACGCATTCTTCCTAAAGAACACAAAGCAATATGTCGGAGATAGTTTCTTCCTCATTGAACGGTTAAATATGAAAGAGGCGGTTGACCCTTCATCAACCAGAAC
>JBHHWW010000133.1:0-3322 GCA_046756725.1 Nitrospiria bacterium
TTCGCAGCCTCCGAGAGCGCGGCGGGGCCCAGTGATTCCGCGAGAAAATCCCGTGACTTTCTCGCATATTCAGCGCCTTGTGTGAGCACAAGGTTAATCCACGCGTAGGCCTCTTTGTAATCTTGCGGCCCGCCTTTCCCCTTCGCGTACATTACTCCAAGGTTGTACTGCGCGTCAGTAAACCCGCGCTCCGCCGCCTTGCGATACCAGCCGACGGCCGCTTTGTCATCCTGTGAAACCCCGAGTCCTTTTTCGTACATATTGCCGAGGTTATACTGCGCGCCGGGGAGACCTTGTTCCGCCGCCTTGCGGTACCAAGAGAGCGCGGCCTTGTAATCTTGAGTCACGCCCTGCCCCGCGGCATACATTGCGGCAATATTATTTTGGCCTTCGGCGCTTCCCTGCTCCGCCGCTTTGCGGAACCATTTTGCGCCCTCTTCGTAGTCCTGTTGAACGCCTTGGCCGGTGTTGTACAGAAACCCTAATTTCAGTTGCGCTTCGATGATATTGGATTCCGCCAATTCCAGAAGTTTTTCTATTGGAAGTTTTTCATCTTTCGCAATCGCAGATGAAAGAAAGAGGGAGAAGAGACAAAGAAATACAGACGATAGTAGTCGGAGACGCATAAAACCCAAGCTTCTTACTAAAATTTGGACGATTCATTTAATTAAATCATGGACTTTTCGAGGTGTCAATTCGATGATATATGCCCGTCTTTTGTTTGCAATTTGCGTCGCTTTTCAGCCCACCCAGGCAGGTCATCTCCGGGCATTGGTTTGGCGAAAAAGAATCCCTGAGCATAATCACAACCCTTTTTCTTTAAATAAGAGAGTTGCTCCTTTGTCTCCACACCTTCTGCCACTACCTTCAGGTTGAGTCCGTGCGCCATGGAGATGCTCGCATCAACCAAGGCCTGATCTGAGGAATCAATCATGATGTCGCGGATAAAAGTTTGATCAATTTTGAGTATATCAAAGGGATAAGCGCGCAGGTAACTGAGCGAGGAATAACCCGTGCCAAAATCATCCATGGAGATACTGATTCCCATATTGCTTAATGAAGCCAATGCTTCATCGATACTGGCTTCACCACTCATCAGGACGCCTTCGGTAATTTCCAGTTCCAAGCATTTGCCGGGAACACCGCATTGATTCAGAGTCTTTTCAATAAAGAGAACCAAGTCGGGATCTCGGAACTGGCGGGGTGATAAATTAACTGCCATTCGAAATTGAGGGTCATATTCCCGATGAAATCGCGCAGTCATCTCAAGCGCTTCAGTCAAAACAAGTTGCCCGAGTTGTATGATTAAACCTGTTTACTCTGCGAGCGGGATAAATTCCTCCGGTAAAATGTGCGCCAGTGCCGGATTATGCCAGCGGAGCAGGGCCTCCGCCCCGAAAGCCTTTCCGCTTTCCACTTCGATTTGAGGCTGATAAACAAGGATAAATTCATGCCGCTCCATTGCTCCGTGCATCTGTTCTTCCAGGGCAAGTCTACGTGTTACCTCGCGGTTCATGGCATCGGTGAAGTAGCTGTAGGTATTATGTCCGAGTTTTTTGGCGTGATACATGGCGGAATCGGCGCATTGCAGTAGTTTTGACTCGGTTTCGCCATCCCCTGGGAAGACTGAAATCCCGACGCAGGCCGAAAGATTCATCACATGATTTTCGATCAAAAAAGGTTTTCTAAACACTTTCATAATATTTTCCACAACGGGGCCTGCATCCGATGGCTGAGTCAGCCCGCCGAGCAGGATAATAAACTCGTCCCCCCCGAGACGCCCGACCGTATCCTCCTGACGCGCCACGCTGCGTAAACGTAAGGCCATTTCGACTAAAAGCTTGTCTCCCGTCTCATGCCCGAGGGTGTCATTCACTTTTTTAAAATCGTCCAGATCCAGAAACAGTACGGCGACAAGGGTGTCGCTGCGTATTGCTTCTTTTAACAGTTGAGACAAACGATCCAGTGCGAGAAAACGATTCGGCAGGTCGGTGAGGACATCGAAATGTGCCTGGTGCAGGATTTTTTTCTCCTGATGTTTACGCTCGGTAATATCTCTTCCGATTCCTGCGACGCCGATAATTTCGCCTTTATCATTTCGAAAGGGTCTATTTTGATATTCGCAGAGAATGCCTGTGTCTTTGAAAGGAATTTCGAATTTTGGGCTTTCCCCATTCAATGTGTTTGTATACGCTGACATCGCTTTTTCTAAATTTTCATCATCGAAAAGCGGTGCGAAGGGTTTTCCCAAGAATGCTTCGGGTTTGTGACCCGTTAATTTTTCAAATACCGCATTGACCATTAAGACGTTACCTTTCGTATCACAAATATAGGCAAGGTCGTTTGTTTGGGAAAATAGTTCTTTATATTTTTCGAGCTGTGCGTTTTTTTCTTCTAAATCTTTCACCACGGGTTCGCTGACGCAAAAAAAGAAGAGAATACCGAAAACAATGAATACAAAACTGACGCTTCCTCCAATGATTCCAGCTCTTATAAAGGGCGCTCGAATTTCTGAAAGATTGATTTTTGTGACAACACCAAGCTTTAACAGTTTCACCGGTTCGTATGCTGCCAGAACACGAACCCCTTGATAGTCAAGGCCAATAATTGTTCCCGAATACCCTGAAAGCGCCAGACGCATGGGTTCAGCAAGTTCAGAATCAAATGGCACCGGTTCAGGGATATTAAAATTATTATTTCGTTGGGAAAGTTTGAAAATAATTCGATTTCCTTCATGTGTCGCGAAGGCCAGTTCTCCTGTTTCACCAAAGCCTTTATAGTGTTTCTGGGCATCAATAATTTGACTCAAAGTCGCGGCTGTTGCTCCCTCTGGATGATCAAGCTGACTATTAAGCGCATCAAATCTGGCGACAGCTTCTATCAGTCTTGCTTGACTTTGAGTGGTCGTAGCTAATCGTTCTCTTTGCTGTTCGAAAGAAGTTTTGTACAAAAAATAGGTAAAAACCCCGGCGACTTCTATTGAAAGAAGGAGCATAATAAGGAGTAAGAGCGTTAGCCTTTGACGCGGGTTCATCATTGCGTGTCTCTTACAGGGGTACAAAGTTACTGCTAGGGCTTGTTTTGTTTTTTTACTACTTATAGAAAGTATAAGTATATGCCCTAGAAATTAACACGTAGGTCAAACAAATCGCAAATTCTGATTGCGATCAGGGTAGATTGATCTATCGAAAAATACTTTGTTCATGAAGTCTATCTTTGATACAGACCAAATCTTATAAAAACTACCGCAGCACTAAATCCGTGAAGACAGAGGTGGCGGTTATGGCGGCGTTGATGAAGGGCTTGGGCCAGACGCCGAGGA
>JBHHWW010000134.1:0-3315 GCA_046756725.1 Nitrospiria bacterium
TGGTCGGCAATCTCGTAGATGGCGAATCGTCCTTTTTTTTCGACCCGGACCAGTCCGCAGGTCTTCAAACAGTTGAGGTGGTGAGAGATCAGATTTTGTGGTCTGGAAAGGATTTCGTAGATCTTGGTGACGTGCATTGCCCCTTTCTCATTGAGCAATTTCAAAATCTGAAGACGGATCGGGTCTGCAATGGCAGAAAAAAGTCGGACTTGGGCTACGAGAAGGTCATTTTGGATCATAATTCAATAAATCAATTTATTTTGATGTATTTATGCATAATCCAATTTGGCATTGGTGTCAAACTTTCTTTTAGAGTACGAAATACAGAGTGTCTTTTGGTTCATCAGGAGAGATGATAAAGGGGACAGGTCTTGATGTTTATTGTTGTGGTGATTCTTGGTTCGAGGAAGTTTTCTGGAGAAGCGTTTGCGCGATGTGTTCCACCTTCACTTTCCCTCGCATTCCATTTTTTAGTTGGATCATGCAAGCGGGGCAGGAGGTGACGACTGTTTCCGCACCGCTTTCTTCGATGCCACGTTTTTTTCGTGCAAAAATTTTGGCCGATTGATCCGGGTTTTTGATGCAGAAAGTTCCAGCACCTCCGGCACAACGATCTGAATCAGCCATTTCAAGGAAATTGATAGAAGGATCACGCCGGAGCAGTTTTTTCGGAGCATCTCCCGCACCGGCAGCCCGGAGGTGACACGATGAATGATAAGTGACAGGTTTTGCTTTCTTTCTTGGGTCAAGTCTTGATATTTTTCTCGATTGAACATTTTTTAGTACGAATTCAGAAATATGACTTACTTTCGCTACCAACTGAGTTGCTTTTAGGTTATATTCAGTGTCCAGGGCATGTTCAGAATTTTTGTTGAATAATTTTGCATAGTCTTTCAGCATAAATGTGCAAGAAGCACAACCGGTAATGACTGTGTCGAATCGTGCAAGAGAATCGAGATTGAAACGTGCAACTTCACGAACACGGTCGGATAAACCGTATGTTTCGATCGGGGTTCCGGAACATTTCTGTTCCGGAAGTGCAACTTCGATCCCATAGGTTTTCAAAAGTTTAATCACGGCGTCCCCGACACCATCATCCAGATAGTTTGCAGCACAACCGTGGAAATAGGCGATCTTGGACTTGGATGCATTCAGTTCGGGATAGTGTTCACGAAGAGTCTTTTTAGCGAGACGCGGCAAGGTCATTTCAGCAGGAATCCGTGCCGTGGGTGCCAGATTTCGAAGCCAGGGGCGTGTCAGTTTTTCGATCAACATGCGTCCGAGACGATTGTCCCAGATGGGTTGCGTCCAAGCGGCCAGCTTCAATCCTTTTTCAAATAGGTGACGATTATCCTGGACTGAGAAGATTGTTTCAGCAATTTTATTGGGATGTACCTCTCGTTTTTGCAGGATCAATTCAGAGACATCGATTCCGGCAGGGCAGACAGAACGGCAGGATTTACAATTGATGCAGGCCTCGACCACACGCGCAGATTCTTCGTAAGTATAATCCTCATCCGTCAGAATATGAAACCATCCTCTAGCCGCATTCGACTCCTCTCCCGCCACATCGTAGACAGGACAAACGACATTGCACTTGCCGCAGGTGGCGCATTGCTTTGCCATGCGTTTCAGGTCAATTTGTTCGGTAAAAGGTGCCTCGGTGATTTTGACGCCGGGATTCAACAGTTGCTCAGGATCGAAGAGATTTTTGACTTTCTTAAAAAGCGCATAGATTTCAGGGCCGTAGAGGTCTTTTAAAAATTCAGCCCGGACCCGCCCATCGCCATGTTCACCACAGAGGGAACCCCCAAAGCGTTCAATCACGGTCTGATGGATTTCACGGGAGAGATCGACCATCGCTTTAAAATCAGCGGGGTCATTCAGATTCAGAAGGGGGTTAATGTGGGCATTTCCATCTCCAATATGTCCATAAATCGCAACCGACACGCCTTTTTCTAAAAAGAGTGTTTCCAGGTAGTCAATCAGCTCCGGAATCCGCTCTGTGGGAACCACGACATCATCGGCAAAATTGATGGGTTTTTTCTTGGTATCGTAACGATAGAGGGTCGGGTACATGGCCTTCCGAACCCGCCAGAGCGCCGCCTGATGTTCGGGATCAAAGGCAGTGACCATCGGTGCGCATAATTCAAATTTTTCAAGCAATGATTGCGTTTGTCTGATTTTCAATTTGGTGTCATCATCAAACTCTGTCAGAAGCATCACTACCGCATTTTCAGGAATGTTAAATCGTTGACGACCCACCAGGTCGAGCGAATTGGCATCCATCATTTCCAGTGCGCTGGGAGAGAGGTGACGTAGTTCATTGACCACGTTGCCAATTTCAGAGAGCGATTTCATGTAGATAAGTGCTGTGGCAATTTCTGTGGGTTTCGGGACAATCCGAACCTTTGCTTCCATTGTCAAGCCAAGCGTGCCTTCACTCCCGATAAAGATCTGGTGGAGAGGAAAAACGCCACGGTCCAAGCCATCGGCCAGAGAAAAAAGAGTGTATCCACTTGAATTTTTAGAAACGGACCGTTGCCTGGATTGAATCAAGGGTTTGTTTTTTTGAATCAGTTCGAGTATTTCTTTCGAAAATGGATTCTGGCGAAAGAGAGATTCGAGTGCCGGGTCTTTGAGTTTGTATTCTTTTGCCTTTATCCAGTTCCCGTTGGCCAGTAACACCTCCATCTCCAGGACATTTTCTTTCGTTGCGCCGTATTTGAGTGTGTGAGGACCGGCGGCGTTGTTTCCGAGCATCCCCCCCAATTTGCACATGTCGCCACTCGATGGATCCGGGGCAAACATCCAGTTTTTTCTAGCCAATCTCCGGTTTAGTTCAGCATAGACAATGCCCGGTTGAACGCGTACCCACCTTTCTCTTTCGTTGATTTCAAGAATCTGATTGAGACGGGAAAATTCAAGGATGATGCCTTTCCCCACGGCATTGCCAGTCAGGTTTGTTCCTCCGCTCCGGGCGGTGAGGGGGATTTTATTTGTTCTGGAAAACAAGAGGGTTTTTTCGAGGTCATCCGAAGATTCAATAATGGAAATCGCCTGAGGAACCACCTTGTAAATGCTGGCATCAATTGCATAGGCGGTGATTGCGGGGGAATCTGTCAGGACTTTATGCGTCCCGAGACTGGCACGTAAGGGATTGAAATCAGTCGACATGGGCAGAGTATATCAAGGGGTTTGAGCGATTGACAATTTCAGGGAAATGAGCTACCAACGGGTATGACTTCTTTTTCGACGTGGATATTAACCCGGCAATTAAATATAGAGTTATGCTGCATAGGCGATTTTAGGATG
>JBHHWW010000135.1:0-3305 GCA_046756725.1 Nitrospiria bacterium
AGAATGCCGAGAATGCTTTCCATTTTGTCTCCTTTTATTAATCCAGACCGTCTTCCTGCTGTGCCATCAACTGAAAGATGTCTCTGAACTCAAAACCCAGTGCGTCAAGAATTTCAACCAATGTTTTGATCGTGATATTCGCTTTTCCACTTTCAATCCGCTGGTAATAACGGTGACTCACACCAAGGCTTTCCATTTCAACCTGAGATAAACCGCGCTTCTCCCGAAGCGTACGTAAAGCCTTTCCAATCTGTTTTAAGGCTTGGATGCCTTCAGGATTCATCTCATTTTTCCTTGCCTTCAAGTGACCTTCCATCCCAGGAACCATTTCTCACCATGTTTTTTGCAGTTAGTGATAATGATTATCAATATATAAAAATAAAATTATGATGTCAAGCGTTCATTCAAAATTACCTCGTACAACAAACCCTTCTGATTCTGCACTCATTTTATTTTCACATCACGTCAATTGATCTTTCCAAAATCATCGTCTAAGATACCTTTCACGCTTTTTTTGTTTTGAAAGTACAGTCTGAATACTTTAAACTCCTTTTAGGAATAAAAATGAAGTCGGCGTATCAAGCTGCAGGCGTTAACATTGAGGCGGGGACACAGGTTGTTGACAATATTAAACCGCTTGCAAAATCGACCTTTCGGCCCGAAGTCCTGGGAAATATCGGCGGGTTTGCCGGACTTTTCGCCTTAAAATCCAAAAAATATAAAAATCCTGTTCTGGTCTCTGGAACGGATGGCGTCGGCACAAAGCTCAGGATTGCGCAGTTGGCAGGACGACATGACACCATCGGCATCGATCTGGTCGCCATGTGCGTTAATGACCTGATTGTCACCGGGGCGGAACCCCTTTTTTTTCTCGACTATTTCGCAACCGGAAAGTTGCATCCTGAAAAGACAGTCGATGTGATTAAGGGCATTGCCGCCGGATGCCGGGAGGCCGGTTGCGCCCTGATTGGCGGAGAAACAGCAGAGATGCCCTCTTTTTATCCAGGAGGTGACTATGATCTGGCGGGATTTGCGGTGGGCGTGGTTGAAAAACGTCGGATCATGGATGGCCGAAAGATTCGCCCGAAAGACCTCTTAATCGGCTTGGCTTCCTCGGGACTTCACAGCAATGCCTATTCCCTCGCCCGGAAAATTTTTTTTGAAAAAGAAGGCCTGTGTGTGAATGACCGGGTTCCAGAGCTGTCCTTGCCGCTCGGAGAAACGCTGCTGACGCCGACGCGTATTTACGTTAAACCCCTCATTAAATTGGGGGGGAAAATCGCAATGAAAGGGGCCGCCCACATTACAGGGGGCGGCATCACAGAAAACCTCCCCCGGATTCTCCCGGAAGGAACAGCCGCCTTAATAAAGCTGGGCCAATGGGACATCCCGCCGATTTTCAAAGTGTTGAAAAAAATGGGCGGCATCTCCCAGGCAGAGATGTTTTCCACCTTCAATATGGGTCTTGGCATGATTGTGGTCATTTCACCTTCGGACCTGAAACCCGTACTTGCAATGCTCAAACGTCTCAAGCAAGCGGCTTTTCTCATCGGTGAGATCACCGAAGGAAACAGAGAGGTCTCATATGCCTGAATTACATTCGTCTTCTCGTCGTCTTGTTCTGGGTGTACTGGCATCAGGACGGGGAAGTAATTTGCAGGCCATCATTGATGCAATTGAGGCAGGCAGGTTGTCGGCAGAAATTGCCGTCGTTATAAGTAATAAAAAAGTGGCCGGAGCACTCGAACGGGCGAAGGCGCATCAGATTCCTGATATTTTTGAAGATCCGAAAAATTACCAGAGCCGTGAGGACTACGATGCTTTTCTGGCCGGATGTCTTAAAAAATATCATGTGGACCTCATCATCCTGGCCGGCTATATGCGTCTGATCACCACACAACTCATTCAACCGTTTCAGGAACGAATCATCAATATTCACCCAAGCCTGCTTCCCGCATTTCCCGGACTCCATGCCCAACGCCAGGCCCTTTCTTACGGGGTCAAGGTGAGTGGCTGCACCGTCCATTTTGTGGATGAAAAAATGGACCATGGCCCCATCATCTCACAGTCCGTCGTTCCTGTTTACGAAGAAGACACGGAAGAAACGCTTTCAGAACGGATTCTTGTTCAGGAGCATCAACTTCTTCCCGAAGTGATTCAAAAAATTTCAGAAGGGAAGACGGGCATCAAAGGAAGGAGGGTTTTCATCGCTCAAGAGAGCAATCTGAGGTCAACACCATGATTTGTCCGCTCTGTGGTTGCCAGCAAAGGGAAGCGGATCTTTGTGTTCAATGCCAGTCCCCCCTTTCACCAGAAACCGATCACGAAAAAAGCGACACATCCCTGGAGAATATCGCGCCCCCGCCAATGACAACACCAGAGACCTCGCTGCCCAAAGTTCCAAAATACAAAGCACCGCAGCCTGAGCACCCCGTCATTCAGAAAAAATCGACGAATATCCAGAAAAAGGCACTCAACATCCTGATTACCACAACACAGCGCATTGAAGGGAAAAGAATCCGAACCTACCTTGGGTTGATCCACGCACGCCAGGTTATTGAATCAAAGCAGATATCCGATCAGAGATCTTCCTTGCTGGAAAAGGCTCAAATCCAAACCCACCTCAAAGAAGGAACGATGAAAGTCCTTCAGGACCTGAAGAGCGAGGCGGAGCAACTGGGTGCCAATGCGGTGGTGGCATGTACCTTGAGTTATCAACAGATGGGTCAATATGACTTCCTGCTCGCAGCGACTGGGACGGCCGTTCAGGTTGAGACTCCTCAATAACCTCTCTCACTGGAAAACCCTCCTTTACCCAAATGCCTCCTCAAGAGACCGTTCTGAACAAAATATAAGGGTTGAAAGAAATTCCTCATTTTGAGAAAAATAGCCTGTGCATTCCAGCAGAGGGGCTTGAACTTAACTTTACATACCATTACACCCTGGGTGGTCGCATCTCGACCGAAATGAGTCGGTCGGTTTTCGGAGCAGATGCCTTCATTCAAGATCCACTGAAAATTGAATCCACGCCGCCATTTTGTGCAGAAGATATTGAATCCCCTTTTGTCTTATGGGAAAAAATTCAGGCTGAAAATGATCCGCTTTCACAATATCTTCGGCGTCAATTTTCTCCTGCCACTCAGAAAAAATTGAATCACGTCAACAAATCGAGTGCTTCAAAATTATTTCTACAGACGATATTAAGCAATAAACTAAACCAGTTTCTCATCAGCAACCGCTTCCCGCCGAAAAAACAGCTTCAAAAATCATCCGACCAAAAGGAAACACTTAAACCCGTCGCGAAG
>JBHHWW010000136.1:0-3300 GCA_046756725.1 Nitrospiria bacterium
ATAGATGGATTCCAATCCATCTTGACTGTCAACCCAAAGACCTCACTTTCCTCTTTTTTGGGCGCAAGAGTGGATACGGGGTCTTTTTTCGGCGGGCCCGAGAATTTGACAGGATACATTAATTTTTCAAGAACTTTCGGGTATCGATCTCAGGTGAATCTAAACTTTGAACGGACGCTCCGGGACAAGCAGGTGACTGCAAATGATCTGGGGATAGGGGTGAACTATAAGATTCGAAAAAGCTTGAGTCTTAAAGGAAAGTCTGCCATGAGTTTCGGATCAAAGGTTCAGTTTACCGAAGCGCGTCTTCGATTGCAATATCCCCTCACGCCAAAACATGCGCCTTATTTAGTCGCTGTCGCGAAATTATTTTGATCGAGAATCTCCATATTTGAAAGCAAGCTCACCTCAATCCGCTCATCGACCTTTTCTTTTTATTTTTTTTGTCTCTTTATTCTCGTTTTTCCCTTTCCCTGGTTTTCAGATTCGCTTTTCCGGATAGGTGTCTCGTCAATTGATGTAGATTGTAACCCAAGACAGCACGATATCCTGAAGCCAAAGTGGTTTGATCGGACTTGGCCGTGCTTTTTGCGAGCCCGAATTTTTTTGCATGCCCGATCAGCGGTTCGATACCCGCCCGGCGGCCCATGATTTCTTTGGAGATTTCCGAGCGTTTTTTGACATTGCCGGGGATTTGTATGCCAAGTTCTTTGACCGTTGTGCGTAATGACTCTACATTTTGTCGTGTATAGTATCCCTTGTCGGTTGCCAATGATTCCAAGACACCATTTCCAAAGATATTCTGATGGTGTTGGACCATAGGGAGCAAGGCCGCCTTGTCCTCCTGTCGTACCGATGTTGAAGGCAGGACCATGAGAAAGTTTCCCCCGATCCGCCCCAGCTGAAAGACCCGTCCGAATTCTACCTCCCTGCCTACTTTGCCCTTGGAGATGCAGGCGACCTGGAGATAGTGAAACGAAAGGATTTTTCCGGCCATCATCGTATGCGTTTTGATGAAATGCGCCACATCCCGCAGGTATTTGCGTGCATGGTCTCGGATCTGTTGGACGGCCCGTTGAATGTTCCAGGGCAATGACAAAATCTGCCCGGGGGTAAGATGCATGCATTGCGCCACCGTGGGTTCGATGGCTTGTCGCACCGTGTTGTATAGATCTTCGAACGTCTGACGCTTGATCTCTTTTGATTTGTTCCTGGAGAGGAAAAAATACGCCTTGGCCTTTTTTTTGACCGATTGGATATCGACATCCAGCGCCCTTCCGGCCGCTTTGTTGATATGGGCAACGACTTTCTTGCATTTGCCTGCCAGCTTGGTCAAAAGATGGGCATCGGAGGGATAGGCCATGGCTGCTTCCTGGACCGTAGAATCCACATCCATTTTCGAAGGGTCGGCAAACCCCAATGCGTGTGCCTTTTTGACCACGTGGGATACGATATCCTGTTGTGTGGACGGTGAGATTCGGTTCCGGAATTTCTCTATGCTGGTATGATCCGGACAATGCCACTGGGAGATGGTCGATTTGCCGCAAAAGGCTTGATAAATACCATTGCCCCGAATCGCCTCTTCTATTCCCCGATCGCTCATCTTTATCAGGCTTTGCAGAATAAATATTCCCAGATGTATCCGCAATTGCAGTTTTCGCCCTACCCACCAAAGTCGTTTCAAGGTGCTGCTTTTGAGATCGCCTTTGACCTGTTCGGCGATTTTTGACCAATCCAGCATATTGGCCAGTTGAATATATGGGTGCGCCTGGGCCACCTGAATTTGAATCGTTGTTGATGTTATTTTGGCATCCAACCCCTCCAAACATAATCCCATAGGTAACCTCCCTTTCTACCGGTATAGCCGGATAATGTATTTGGCATATAAATACTCGATAAATATCTTGCATTCGTGAATATCTTTATCTATATTATGATAAAGATAATAAACATTTTCCGACCCACATTAGCAAAGGAAAAACTTATGGGAAAGCAAAATATCAGTATCAAGGCCGATGGCCCGATCCTCTCAGGCAATGTTTTCGTGTCATGGGTGAAATGCGGAAAGAAAAATTGCCGTTGTGCTATAAACCCGGACAAACGGCATAAAGTCTATCAATGGTCAGGAAATATCGATGGAAAAAATTCCAGCCGGGCCCTTACCAGAGAGATGTTTCTCGAATGTAAAAAAAGGATCGCCAATTATAAAAAATTCAAGCGCTTGTTTAATCTGGAGGTTAAAAAGGCGTTTAAAGTCGCTCCGTGGGTGAAATTTAGGAGATAATTTCGCGACAGCGACTAACTAAAGGAACAGGAATACCGATAGGCCATAAGGTCATGGACGGCAACATCCATGATGCCAAGATGTTTAGAGATTTTGTGACAGAACTTCGTCATGTACCGATTAAGAAAGGCATGGTGGTATATGATCGTGGGATTGCCTCGGCGCAAAACATCAGGGACGTGCAGGCCCTTCACTGGGATACTTTGTGTGGATTGCCCATTAAGGTCGGACTTGCAAAGAAAATACGTCCGTTAATTTCTCGCGAGAAATTCATCCATATTAAAAACCGTGTAAAATTGGGCAAAAATGTTTTTTACGTAATAATCATTCCCTTTGCTGTCGATGACATCCCAGGAACACTCGCCGTTTGCTTTAATGAACAGCAACGAAGACTGTTGCGCGAATCACGTTATGATGAAATCGAGTACGCAAAGAAACTCTTGGATCACAGAAAAGCGATCAAGCCAAGAATGGGAAAGTTCTTTACCAAGGCAGGCCTTCTAAAAAACAATGTTTTGAGGGATGCCGAAGAGTTTGATGGCTATTCCTGTATTTTTTCAACGACCAAATTGCCAAAAGACGAGATCGTGCGATTGTATTTTGACAAAGACATCGTTGAGAAGGCATTCCGTAATATCAAGGGTATCACACGATTGCAGCCGATTCGACACTGGCTATACAACCGTGTTATCGCCCATGTGTTCATTTGCTATTTGGCGTATTTGCTGTTATCAATTTTGCAATATCGGCTGGCAAAAATTGGTATTACTGCGGAAAGTGCTTTATCAGAACTGGATTCTATGTATAAAGTCTATTTACGTGACACAAAAAAGAAATTCCAAATTTCGCGAGTCGTAATGCTTTCGAAAAAACAAGAGATTATCTTAAAGGCAATCAACAAGCGGCTAGTAAAAACCTAGTGTACAAAATTCGCGTTGAATTCAGGTAATTCTTCAATAGAATACGGCACGCAAGGTCCTATTATCGGTTAATTCCCCGCAAAGGGCAAGGACGGC
>JBHHWW010000137.1:0-3298 GCA_046756725.1 Nitrospiria bacterium
GGCATATTTTTGACAGGATAACAGGATTCTCAAGATGTACAGGATTTCATTTTCAAGAATGGGCCAAAGAAAGGTGAAGTAAAAAGAAAGTTAGAGTTTTACCTGGAGAGGAGTCATCCTGTAAATCCTGTTTATCCTGTTATCCTGTCAAAAAAAGATGAATACCTTGTTATCGGTTACCATTCAAAAGCTTGAACGAATTATCAGAGATTAATCCCACATCACCAACCACAACGGAATAAAAGCTATGGGGAAGAAAAAAAAGCACACTCAATCACACAAGCAAGACCAAGCGCAGCGACAAAAACAAACTGACAGCGCTGTCATCGACTATCTTCATCAACATCCGAATACACTGCCGCTGGCGGTTCTCTTTGCGTTGCTGCTCATTTTTTTTAACGAGGTCATGTTCGGCGGAAAAAGCTTTCTTCCCCCGGACAGCCTGACTTCGCAAAGCGTGCAGCCGTTTATCCGCGACGCACTGAGTCGAGGCATCTATCCCCGCTGGAATCCGTACATTTTCAGCGGCATGCCTTCTTTTGCCAGTCTGCAAAGCGCGCCGTATATCGATGTTCTGGGCAATGTCATCAATGGCGTCTGCTGGACGCTGGCGAAAATCTTCCCGCTTTCCTCATTCACAAGAATTTTAATAAACTATTTCTTATTGGGTCTCTTTGCCTACATTCTTCTTATGAAGAAAACAGGAGTCCGGATCGTCGCCTTATTTGCGGCGTTGGCTTTGGTCTTTCAACCGCAGATTATTTCTTTCACTGCTTTTGGACACAACACCAAGATCGCCACGGCAGTCTTTATCCCGGTAATTTATCTTCTGTTGGACGAGTTTCTGGAGAACCGCAAGCTGCACTATTTTGCCCTCTTGGCCCTGGCGGTCGGCCTACAGTTATTACGCGCCCACACTCAGATCGCTTATTATACTTTTATGATGATCGGTCTGATAATCCTCTTTTGGGGCGTCGAGTCTTTGATTAAGAAACGTCCTCCAGCGCTGCTTTTGAAATCGTTGGCAGGGGCGCTGCTTGCTGTGGCGCTCGGCGTTGCCATGTCTTCCTGGTTGTATTTGTCGGTACAGGAATATGCCCAGTACTCCATTCGCGGTGGAACAACCGGTTTGAATTATGGCTACGCCACGAGCTGGTCGTTTTCCCCTGCTGAAATGATGACGTTTATCGTGCCATCTTTTATGGGCTTTGGCGGCCAGACCTATTGGGGCACCATGCCGTTTACCGATTACCCACTGTATCCGGGAATTGTCACCTTGATGTTTGCCGGCCTGGCGATTGTCATCAAAAGAGACCGGACTGTTGTTTTTTTTACGATCTTAGCGCTTGCTTCGCTGGTAGTTTCTTTTGGGAAGAACCTGCCGATCCTCTACGATCCCCTGTTTAAATTACTGCCTTTTTTCAACAAGTTCCGCGTGCCGAGCATGATTCATGTTTTGTTGGCTTTTGCCGTTGCAACACTTGCCGGGTTCGGTTTACACTCGCTGCTGAACCTCAAAGAGAAGTCATCTCAGACGAATATTCGCCGGTATATTTTTGGTTTTGCCGGAGTGTGCGGGGTGGTGGCCGTTGTTTTGTTAATCGGGAAAGGTTTTTACCTCGGCTTGGTTGCGGGATCCGCCAAACCGTTGTCGGATGTTGCCCTACAGGCAGCTTATGAAAAAGTTTCGATTGACGCGCTCAAACTCTTGGCGATTGTTGGAGCGGCGGCTTTTTTGATCCTGTCGTATCTTCAGGGAAAAATAAAGGGGCAGACTGTAGGGGTGGCTTTGACTTGTCTCCTGGTCGTTGATTTGTGGCTTGTCGATTTTAAGTTAAACAATCCACAACTCAATGCCGGTAAACAGAACTATTTTGCGGAAAATGAGGTTATCAAGCTGCTTAAACAAGATAAGTCCCCGTTCCGGATATTTTCGGTTTATGACGAAAAGCCCGACACCTGGTACGCCTATCATAAAATTCAAAACATCAAAGGCTATCATGCCGCGAAGCTGAAAATCTATCAAACGTTTTTAGAGAAAACACAATTGGATGCACGAAATATCTACAACATGCCGCCGTTTTTAGGCAAGTATCTCAATGTCGTCCATAAAGACGGGCAACCCTCGTTGAGTGCGGTGGCTCCGGAAGATATTCCACCGGCGAACTTGCATGCCGATTACGCCATTCTCGACATGCTGAACGTGAAGTATCTTGTCTCGCTCTATCCGATCCCGGATCCGCGCTTCAAACCGCTCTTGCGCAGCCGTCCGTATGTCTTTGAGAACACCGAAGTGTTGCCGCGTGCTTTTTTTGTGGATGAGGTGCAGGTGGTGGAAAATGGCGAGGATTTCTTCGATTTGTTACTTTCGGGAAAATTCGAGCCGGCGCAAACGGCCGTTCTCGAAGAACCGCCTGATTTTGAAATCGAGCCCGGGGTAGAAAACCGTGTCGAAGTGACGTCCTACGACATTCATGAAATCAAGTTGAAGGCACACGCTGAGAAACCGGCGCTAATGGTCCTCAGTGAAATCTATTACCCGGCTGGATGGAAAGCTTATGTCGATGGCAGCGAAACCAAGATTTACAAAACCGATTACATCCTGCGCTCGATTTTTCTCGAACCGGGCGATCATGAAATCAAGTTTGTGTTTGATCCCAAAATGTTCACTCTCGGGGTTTGGCTCACTTTTGGGATTTTGTTTTGTTTGCTGGGGTTATTGGTCTTTTCGTGGAAAATGAATCGAGCGAAAGCCCAATCAAGAAGCGACTGATTTCGGTTTACTGTTTTCAAAACATCTCAACCACAACTCTTTGAGGTGCAGGCCATGGCAGGAAAAATAGTTTCTGGCATACGAGACAACCACAAACGGGGTAAGATCAGCAGCATGGTGGACTTTGAGAGCATTCCCCCCTTTACAAAAGGGGGACTTGAAGAGCATTCCCCCTTGAGCATGGTGGACTTTGAGAGCATTTCCCCCCTTTGAAAAAGGGGGGCCAGGGGGGATTTCGAAAACCAGATCGACCTGCTGGTTTACGAACTGTACGGCCTCACCTGGCCGGAGGTCAAAATCGTCGACCCGGAATTTGCCATGAGCGAGGCAGAGTACAAGGCGGTTCAAGTGTGAGGGGAATCCCCCTAAATCCCCCTTTTTTAAAGGGGGATTTAGGGGGATTCCCCCTTGAGCATGGTGGACTTTGAGAGCATTTCCCCCCTTTGAAAAAGGGGGGCCAGGGGGGATTTCGAAAACCAGATCGACCTGCTGGTTTACGAACTGTACGGCCTCACCTGGCCGGAG
>JBHHWW010000138.1:0-3128 GCA_046756725.1 Nitrospiria bacterium
ACATCCCGGTACTTCCGCATAAAATACATTTTATCGAGTATATTGCGGGTATTTAAAACATGTCGATTTCACTCTCTCCAAAGCCAAGTTCACGTGCAATTCCTACGGCATATTCGGTCACTTTGTGAGAGTGGCCTGCGGTCAGTTTGTCTTTGGCATCGATGGAAGCAGCCAGTAATTCCAGTAAGCTTCTAAAGTCTGTTCTGTTCATTTAAAAGTATCGCGTCGTGAATCAGCATAGGCGTTTTGAATATTGAGCTCTTGGCCTATAATGGCAACCAGTCCGGCGATACCCAAATTCAGACTCAAATGAATCTCTAACCTTGGAGCCCTTTGTGAATTTTCGGATTATATTAACGCATAATTTCTGATTATTTTGAGCGATCATAGAGTTTTTCGGATTATTTAATCATAACCGGACCGACCGGTGAGATCGATCCGGTTATGGTTTTAGAATTTCAATTCATCCTTTTGATTTAGTTGCAGTCGGCTCATAAGGAACTGCTGATCGTTACTGATTTTTTTGATACTCATCAGAATCATATTTACCAAAAGATCGCTTATGCGATAGACGATTTCATCAATATTTCTTTCACATTCCCATTGTTCGTGGTCTGACATCATAACATTCTCCTTAACATGTGATTATCAAAAGATTTCCGTAGCTGCCAACCTGACATGTTCGGCATTGACCATTGTTGCCTGTTGATCCGCAGCGGCGATCAGAGCGCCACGGGCCAGGTGATTTGCTTTTCTAAAAAGCCCCCCGGAGCCTTGATGGATGGCCGTGACGGCAGTGGGGTCAAAAAGCATCTGATCCACGCCGGCGATGGCCAGATGATGCTTGAGGTAATTTTTCATTGCGTCAAGATCAACGCCTTCAAGGTGGCTTTTGGCCACTATTCGGGAAGCCAACGGTTGCGACGATCGATAGATAAGATTATCGATAAGATTGTTTTGTCCTGCCAGGATCATCGGCAGCCATGGTTTGGAGTCTTTTTCAAACTGGCAGATGGTATGCAGTTCGGCAAAGACTTCCAGGCGCATTAAGGAAGCCTCATCGACAATCAGCACGATTTTCATTTTTTTCTCGCGGATCAGATGGATGATTTCTTTTTTAATCATCCGGACCATAATGACTTTGGAGTTGCTTGAAAGATGCAGGTCCAAGACCTCAACAAACTGTCTGTAGAACTCCATGATAGGGCCTGAAGAAGCGGTTATATACAGTGTGCGATACTCTGATGGGTGCAGCTTTTCCATGGCATATCTTAAGGCCGTGGACTTGCCGCTGCCGACCTCGCCGGTGACAAGGCCGATAGCTCCCAGGCGTATGACATAATCAAAGCGGTCTTTGATATCGATAAGCTCCGGTGTTTTTAAAATTTCGGACATGCTGATATCGGTTCCGAACGGATCTTTCTTGAGTCCGAAGAACGTGCGGTAATTGTCATTCATTGTTATTTCTCCGTTTTGAAGACCAGAGCTTTCCGCCCCGGTGGCTGGTGGTATGGTTGCCCGCGTGTATTTGCGGGTTGTTGTTTTTATCTCTTTTGACCCGGTAGTTGACGGTAAGGTTGACGGGCCGGATCATCCCAAAGCTTTGGTTCTGATATTTAACCTCAACGTTTTCAGGTTCCGACTCGTGGTATAACAGCTCGACGCGCTTGCCGATCAGAGGTATGGGTCCTTCGAACAATCGGCCGTTTAAGGTAATGGTGCGATCTTTGTTGACTTTTCTTCGGGCCACTTTACGAAAATAGTCTTTCAGATTAGCCGGTGAAGTTCGTAGGCAATGCATTTGTGATGTGAACCGCGCCAGAGGTGTCTGGCCGGTAGCAGAGTGTTTTCTTTGGTGGTAGATATCATTAAGCCACACACTAAAGGCCTGATTGAGATCATCAAGAGTTTGTCCTTTAAAGTCGTCAAGAAACTGAGTGCGTACGGTCAAAAAAAATCGCTCAATTTTCCCACGCCCCTGGGGTTTATAGGGTTTGGAATGGATCAGGGTGATCCCTAATGATGCGGTAATGTACTCAAGATGCTTGCTGCGAAAGGCCGCTCCATTGTCGACGTACAGCTTTCGGGGCAAACCGCGTTTGGCCAGTGCATTTTCAAAGGCATCCAGATAATAAGCCAATGCTTCTGACAGGTAAAAGCGCCCATGGGTTATTAACCGGCTGTGGTCATCGATAATGGCGATCAGATAGGTTTTTCTCATCTTTCCGTCGACATCGACTTTAGGCCCATGCAGTACATCACTTTGCCACAGATCGTTGGGCAGCTCGGCTTCAAACTTGCGACGGTCAACCGGTTTATGCCCAGTTAAATTCATCAGGTTGTGCTGATGCAAAAAGCGGTAGACCGTGGACAAATTCAGCTCAATGCCGGCAGTAACCAAACCCCGTTTGTTCATCGTAGCAATCAAGTTGTTAACAGTTGCATCCGGCATTTCTTGGCGCAAGCGGATCAGAGCACAACGGGTCTCCTCATCCATAGCCCGGCATTTACCCTGATCGGATCGATCTTTCGGAAACAGCGATTTTAAATCACCATTGCTGTCGCGGTAGAGGCGAATCCATCGCCGGATAGTGCCCTTGGTAATCCTGGTCTTGGCCGAAAAAGGAATGGGCCATTTGCGGGCGCACTTGTCCCCCATCAGCCGTCTTCGCTCGGCACGGCTCATCCGGGTCCCATTGACAAAGTCGCTGATAACCCCAAAACGAAACACTGCAATCTGCATTTTTTGATCTTCGGTCATAAAAATCCTCCTTTCTGTAGTTTTTCACCCCTGTACAACACAAAGGAGGCCTAAAAAATGACACTGTTCGGTGGGGTGGGTAACCGATAAAAATAATTGCAGATTAAATGGTGCGACTCACCGGTGTTTGACCCCGCTGCAACAGACAATCAAAGCCGACAACCACACCTCGATGCCAGGTGTCTGTCAGGTAAGCCTTAATCCTTTGGCATAAAGATCTGAACCAGTGACACTGGCGACTGCGGCTGATACCGGCGAGCCATTTGTTTGTTCGAACTTTCGATACGATACTTGACCGGATGGTCGATACCGACGCCTGAAAGCGTTTGAAATACCCTTGCGGGCGCATCCTGATAACACACCGGCA
>JBHHWW010000139.1:0-3069 GCA_046756725.1 Nitrospiria bacterium
ATGCCCCAGCTAAAACTGGTATTCGAAAAGGCTTTATTGCTCACTTGATCGTAGACCGTAATGGGATTCGATGAGAAGCCATTGACACCGGCATTGTCAATGTACAACCGGTCAAGGTCTGCGTCATAAAAAAAGGCGCTTGGCTGAGTCAATCCGGTCAGATCCTCCTTACCGGCGTTTATTTTTACAGGGGCGATATCGCCATCGACTGAGAAAACGAGGATATTGTTTGCACCCGTGTTCGCCACATAGGTAATGTTTCTACCGGGATCAATCGCAATTCCGATGGGACTTGACAGGGTTGCATCTCCCCCGGTTCTCTGGTCCGGAGCAATGTCGCAAGTCTGAGGGGATCCGGAAACGAGAAGGCAACGTGCATCAATGTTGTCAAAAGCAACTAACGAAGGGCTGTCAATGTTATTTCCAGAGGATTGATTGACATTGTTCGGACTGTTATTGTTGACAACAACAATCCTTCCAGCATCGGCATCGACGTCAATTCCAGAAGGGACTGTAAGTTGGGTATTGAGTCCGCTGATCACACGTTCCGGAACAGCACCGCCATTTCTTGTACTGGCGTTTTCATAAATAAAAATTCCCGGGCGGTTGAGACCTGTATTATTCACAAAAAGCCGGTCGTCCAGACTGTCAATAAAGAGACCAAAAGGCAATTCAAGCCTGCTGGAATCATCTGCGCCTGTGTGGGGAGAAATTACACGTGTCGGGATGATGTTGCAAGGGGTGAATGTTGTGATGCACGCCTCTGTCGTTCCTCCCAGGGAGGTGGCGGAGGAGTAGGCCAGGATCGAATCATTTCCCATATTTGAGATGTAGAGAATATCTTTCGCAATATCAATGGCCAGAGCTCTTGGAAGATCAAGTTGCGTCTTTTCACCGATAAGGAGCGAACAAGGTGCGATATTTCCCGAAAGTGTGCCTGAGACCGTACAATCTGTATCGAAAACAAGAATCGAATTTGTGCCTTTATTTGCAATAAAAAGCTGTTCTGTCGTCGGGTTATATGTAAGACCAAACGGCTGGCTCAATTTTGTTTTATTTCCTGAAATAACTCTTTTTGGCGCGACAGGAGGGGTCAGGGTACTGGCATTTTCATAAATAAAGATCGCATTCAGGGAAGGACTGGCAACGTAAAGTGTATTGCTCGTCCGGTCAAGGAAAATTCCTGTTGCGCCATCCACTGCATCTGGAAAACGTCGACTTGGCAGGATGTTGCCCTCCGAGACAAGCGGGGCGAACTTGATCTTTGCTGTGGCCTGAGTTGCAATGGGCGGATCGAAAGCAAGAAGACTCCCATCACCTGCATTGGCAACATAGAGCGATCCACCAGTTGTCGTTTCATCTAAACCTGCATTCTTTCCAGCACTTTGACCAGAACTTGTTACATTGCCGCAGGCTGACAGGCTGATCGACAAAACAAGGACCAACAAACCTGTCGTGAACTGTGAATATCGTCGCCTTCCCCCCAAAACATTGCACCGAATCAATTCCATCTCCCTGGCCTCCCCAGCCGAATACCGATCCTTAATCGAATCTGTTACCCGTAAAAATAACATTCTACAGAGAAAACCTTAAGGAAACCTTACAAACAGATCTTTCCAGTAAAACTTGGCGGCGTTTTTTTCAATATAGAAATAAGCGCTGGCCGGAATATCAGCTTTCTTCCTCACCCAATTGGTAGCGTACAAAGCGACAAATCTGAATGTTTTCACCCATCTTTGCAATTTTTCCGGAGACAAGCTCCTGAATCGTCATGTCAGGGTCTTTGATAAAAGGTTGACTGAGCAGACAGACTTCCTGGATAAATTTCCTTAGCTTTCCTTTCGAAACCTTTATCGCAATTTCTTCCGGCTTCTTCAAAGCTCTCGCCTGATCCATAAAAATGGATTCTTCTTTTTCAAGCACCTCTTTAGGAATATCCCCTTCTCTAACATATCTCGGGACGGGGTTTGCCCCTGCAACCTGCATGGCAAGATCTCTGACAAATGTTTGAAATTCAGGATTTCGTGCAACAAAATCAGTTTCACAATTGACCTCGATCAGAACGCCAACTCTTCCACCGTGGATATAGGAACTGATACAACCTTCCTTCGTGTGGCGGCCTGATTTCTTCCCCGCAGCCGCAAGCCCTTTTCTCCGAAGAAAATCAACCGCTTTTTCGATATCTCCGTTTGATTCTAGAAGCGCTGCCTTGCAATCCATCATCCCGGCACCCGTTTTTTCACGAAGTACTTTAATTTCTCCGACTCCCAAGTCTAACTCCTTTCAAAAAACAACACAGAACAAATAAATTGCAACGCAGTCACGAAGCAGACGCAGGTTTTTCTGCCGCTTCTTCGGAAGGCCGGGGTTGCACTGATTCCTTCACTTGTTCCACGACTGACGCTTCTTTAACCTCTTCTACAGCGGGAGAAGAGACCTCCTGTGGCGTCTCCTTTCCTTTCAAATTCATCCCGTCCAAGACCGCATTCGCAATCTTTTGCGTTACCAAACGAATTGAACGCACCGCATCGTCGTTTCCAGGAATCACATAGTCAATCTCATCGGGATTACAGTTTGTATCAACAATCGCAATAACCGGAATCTTCAGCCGTCTGGCTTCCAGCACTGCAGTTCGCTCTTTAATCGTATCCACAACAAAGATTGCTGAAGGGAGCGATTTCATTTCCTTTATTCCACCCAGATTGTGTTCAAGCTTCGCCCGTTGCTTCTCCAGTCCAATCACTTCTTTTTTCGGAAGTTTTTCATAGGTTCCATCCTCACGGGCACTTTCGAGGGATTTCAATTTTTTGATACTTTTTTTAATCGTTGTAAAATTTGTCAACATGCCACCAAGCCAGCGATGGTTTACATAGTACATTCCACACCGCACAGCCTCTTCCTTGATAATTTCTTGAGCCTGACGTTTTGTCCCCACAAAGAGGAGAGTTTCTCCTTCGGCTGCCAGATTGCGAACAAAATGATATGCCGATTGAACTGCCTTTGATGTTTTTTGAAGATCAATAATATAAACATTATGCCGTTCGCCAAAGATATACTTGTCCATCCTTG
>JBHHWW010000140.1:0-3029 GCA_046756725.1 Nitrospiria bacterium
GTATAATGTTAGGTGCATTAAATTTAAATAAAGGAGAAGAAAATGAAAACAATGAACTGTAAACAACTCGGAGGGGCGTGTGATAAAGAATTTCATGCCAACTCTTTTGAAGAGATTGCAGAAATGAGTAAACACCATGGCATGGAAATGTTTCAAATAAAAGATGACGATCATCTTAAGGCAATGAATGAAATGCAAGAACTTATGCAAAAACCAGAAGCGATGGAAGATTGGTTTGAAAATAAGAAAAAAGAATTTAATGCATTACCTGAAGACTAGAAAAAGAGAAAAAGAAGCACGACCTTGTTTATAGTTATCACATTTAACTCTCCCGCTCTATATGTCCACTTTTTCGTATTCATGATCGGAAGGGATTATGACAAAAATACTTGCATTTTCTGGGAGTAGTAGAAAAGGCTCACTCAACAAGAAGCTCGTCAATATTGCAGCTTTGGGAGCTGAAAAAGAGGGTGCTGAGGTAACAATCATAGACTTAGCCGACTACCCGATGCCCATCTTTAACCAGGATTTAGAATCAGACGAAGGGATGCCGGAAAAAGCCCGTGAGTTCAAAAACCTCTTAATCGCACATGATGGGTTTCTGATTGCTTCACCGGAGTACAACAGTGCGTTTAGTCCACTTTTGAAAAATGTCATTGATTGGGCGTCTCGCAGTGAGCCAGAAGAAGAACCTTCTTTAGTCGCTTATCGAGGAAAAGTTGCAGCAATCATGGCTACCTCACCCGGAGGATTGGGAGGTCTTAGAGGCCTTGTATTCCTAAGAATGTTATTAAGCAATCTCGGGATGATTGTGCTCCCCAAGCAGCAAGCAATCGCTCATGCGTTTAAGGCATTTACACCCAACGGAATGCTTGCGAACGAAAAACAACAAGACTCAGTTTTGAAGTTAGGCATTGAACTGACTCAATTCCTAAAACGTTGATCTACTTCTTAAGAGAAATATGGAGACCGCCTATGGTTATTCGAACTTTGATGCTCGTTGGTACTTTTGTGATGACCACATTGACAGCGTTTGCTGCTGCACCCATTCCGAAGTCTTCGCAAGGCGTCCCCATTCCGCAAGACAAGGGATACTTTGTCGAAGAAGTCAGTGATGGTTTGTATTGGGTGACGGAAGGTGCCTATACCGTCATGTTTCTAACGACCGGAAAAGGTGTGATTGTGGTCGATGCCCCGCCGTCCTTCGGCGACAAGATCTTGAAGGCAATCAAAGAAGTCACAAAAGAGCCGATCACCCATGTGGTCTATACCCATAGTCATGCGGATCATATCGCGGGCGCGTATCTTTACCCGAAAGATGCAACCTACATCGCCCACGAAGACACCTCAAAGCGCCTCGAACCCATGAACGACCCCAAGCGCCCATTCCCTTACGGTCTCTTTGTCGGAGGAAAGCCCGTTACAATGCCGACTGTCACATTTAAAGAGAGTTACACCCTCAAGGTTGGGAATCAAACCCTGAAACTGGAATACAAAGGGGATGATCATGAACCTGGAAATATTTATGTCTATGCTCCAAAACAAAAGGTCTTGATGAAGATCGATATCATATTTCCTGGCTGGACGCCTTTTGCAAACTTGGCTTTGGCAGAGAACATTCTAGGGTATCTCAAAGCACATGACGTGATCTTGTCCTATGACTTCGAGAAACTTGTTTCCGGTCATTGGGATCGATTAGCAACGCGTGAGGATGTAAAAACACAAAAAGCCTACATGCTGGACATTCAAACCAATGCCGGCAAGGCCCTGAAAAGTGTAGACTTCCACGCCATTGCCAAGAAAACAGGATATGCAAACAAGGCGTTGCTTTTTGATACTTACCTAGAAGCAGTCGCGCAAGAATGTGCCAAGTTGACCGAACCTCAATGGATCGAGAAACTGGCGGGTGTTGATGTCTGGACGGCTGATCACTGCTTTCAGTTTATTATGTCTGCAAGACTCGACTAAAAATAAGTTATTACAAACTAAAGTGGGAGTGGGAATTTCGTAAGTCTACATGCCCAACCGTCACTCATTCTAACCGAGATAAGGTGGAAAGTGGTTCCATATAGTCCTGATTTTTCTTGTGTTCATTGTGTCGATGGTGGTTTGTCATTCTATTGCTCGGAGACGTGGGAGTAATCCTGTTTTCTGGGGTGTCATGGGGGCAACATTTGGGCCTCTGGCAATTCCATTCGTTTTTTTATCAAGGAGTAAGAACAGCTAGGAGACGGGTAGGGGCTCTTCAAAATAAACGCAAGAAAAGCTGCATATTATATGGGAGGGTTACATGTGCCTCCCTCTCGAGGTTATTTTACAACATTCTTTAATTCGGATAGAATAAACAAGTTTTCGCCGAAGGATGGGTCAGAGAAGGTTGGATCGTTCGCTGGATTCTATTTTAGGTATTGCCGCAATTACAACTAACTGTGTATTCAGTCTTTATAATGCCCTCCCGTAAGCTGCTATTTGGGAGATAAGGAGGAATGAAATGGCGTGGTGGGGAACAGGTGTTGGCGCAAGTATTGGGTTGATTTTTGGTGGTCCAATCGGCGCAATCATAGGGGCAGGTCTCGGAAGCAGCCTTACACAGGATAAGGCACAGCTCGGAACGGGCCAACAGAAACAGATTGGGTTTCTCGTGGCGGCATTTACAATGCTGGGGAAGATCGCCAAAGCGGACGGGTTCGTTTCCCCTGATGAGGTCGAATTCATAGATACCTTTATGACGAGGGAATTGGAATTAGATGCTCGATCAAGAAAGGTCGCGATAGAGATTTTTAATCGGGCTAAATCAGATGAAACATCGATTTACAAATATGCACAACAATTTTCTGAAATATTTCGAAACGACGCTGCCATGCGGGAGACCATCTACAGGGTCCTATTCATGACCGCCATGGCTGATGGCCATCTCCATCCGGCAGAAAAGGAGATCCTCCAGAAACTCCCGATATACCTCCATATTAAGAATGATGCTTATCACCGATTTGAATCTGCAATTGCTGGAGATAATGCATCTTCTGGAG
>JBHHWW010000141.1:0-3013 GCA_046756725.1 Nitrospiria bacterium
TGTCCCAGAATCTCGGAAATTTATCCTATACAAGCTCTATTCGTAAATCACGGCCTACAACGGAAGCTGCCCTTTGTATGGTTTCCAAGGAAACACCTGTTTTTTCTGGGTCAAGCAACCTGTCCAATTGAGAACGGCTTGTTTCCATGCGCTTTGCCATGACCTTTTTTGTTATTTTTTGTTTTTTCATTTCATCTTCAAGTTGCCATGCCAATGTTTTTTTAAGAGCGGTGGCGGTGCATTCTTCGTAGATGCCATCCTCTTTCAGGAAATCATCAAATGAAGAACCTTCATGTGGATTTTTTTTCATTTTTCTCATGCTCCTTCTTTCTTTATCATTGCCAAATCTAAATCGCTTTCTGATGAGCAACCACGACTAAAAGTACCTCATTAGGTACATATGTGCAAATAGAATTTATCAAAAGTGTTGACATAAATGTTATTATGAGACATGCTTTTTGTTAGAGAACATAGGCTCATTTACCCTCGCTCTGGGAACAGGTTAGGCATCCATCTATCTGCCAGTTCGGCAGAGAAGGCAAGATACAGCCGGGCGCGATGGTGCTCAGAGGTCACGATGCCCCTTTTAAGCAGAGCAGAAATAATCCGGCTTGCTTGACGATGACTCGCGCCAGTGATTTGTGCAACTTCGCCGCGTGGCAGAGTGCCACGATAGAGCAGAGCCTCCAATATTGTACCGGCCTTGTCAGGAAGGGTATTCATGCGCATCTCTTCTTCAGCCCATAACAAAATGCGTGTGCGTAGCCGATCCGGCTGGACCAAACCTTCCATAAATTCGACCTGATCAAGGCATGTTTCCAAGAAATAACGTGTAAATTCCGCAAGAGCTTCTTCGCTTAAAGTACCACGTCCGTCCAAATCATTCCGGCGCGCCAGATCACATTTTTTTAGATGAGCCTTATATTTTTTTACGCTGCGGGCAAGACCGCGGGCGATAGACCAGACGCCACCCGTATCAAGTGTTTCAAGCATAGAGGCGTGTGACATCAGTCGGCCAACGCGGCCGTTACCATCTGCAAAAGGATGAATCCAGGAAAAACGATGGTGGGCTGGTGCAGCGGCCAGAATAGAGTCTGATTTACCTATAGTATTATAAACAGATTCAAATCGCTCCATAAAGCGGGGCAAAGATCCGGGACTGATCGCCAGATGATCGCCGACCTTAACATCGCAGGGACGGAGTTCACCGGGGATGACTTTAAGCTTTTCTCCTGTATCTTTGTTTTCAACCCAAAGAAGATCAGGCGGGAGCAACTTATAAAATCTGCTGTGAATTTCCAACAGTCCCTCAGATGTATAGACCCGCCCTTTCAGGTTCCCTTCATCGATCCACTCTTGACATACGACATGGGCCTTAGCTTCAAGCTGCAAGTTCCGCTTTTCGGGATCGTTGCTGTAATCACCTTCCATAGACTTTTCAATATCAACCGGATGCGTATTGTGATCCTCAATCAGGTTGCTGTAATAACAATTCATAATACGCACCAGCTTTGCCAGAGCCGTGTATATGCCACCAGGCAGGCTGCGGCGGAACCCAGAAGATTTTGCTATCAGGTCAACAGCTAAGTCCATAAGCGCACTTCTGTGTCTGGAGCCTTCTGAAATCAACATCGGCTCCATCAGGCCAATGGATTCTCTTCTGTCTTCTGCATCTGGCTTCATGACATGATCTCTGGCGGATTAAATGGCGAGTAAAACGACATAAATAATATATATATAACATAAAGATATGAAAATTAAGAAGGTATTTATGGCCGATATTTGGCGAATAAAATGGCTTGTTGATAGGGCTAAATAAACATGCTTTACAGGCATCGAATGAAAGCCTGAAAAGTTACTCGATGTAGCAACCCTCTTACACTGCTCTACAATTCCAAATCATTCGGTCATGTCGTGGGCGCACATCAATATGCTTGGGGAGTACGATTTCTCAGATGAAAAGCTAAGAGATTCTATCGGAATTCGTCCCCCAAAATTACTGAGGTAGATGAGGCTTCAAAATGGGAGGATGGAAATCTCATCTAAGTGATACTTTCCAATAGCTTATCGAAAATCCTACGGAACATCTGGTACCTTTATGGGATTTAAGCCCATATTGGAGCGACAAGGTCATTTTCAACTCTCGGTACGGATACGGGAACAGGTGCTAAACATCAGTGCTTCGACCGTAGATCGTTTGCTGAAAAAAGAGCGTCAGCGTAGTCGCAAATCGCTGTGTACAACACGCGCTGGGAATCTGCTCAAACGGCAGATTCCGATACGAATTGTCAATGGAATTGTAAAGATGCCCACTAAATTTACACCAAGAATACGGACTTCATTTTAGCGATGGATTGATTTTATGATATCATAATGATATCTATAAATATGCCTCGAAAAGTGCGCGAATTGATAAAAGAGCTGGAAAAGGTCGGGTTTGTTAATCGAGGTGGAACTGGGAGCCATCGGAACTTTGTTCATCCAGATTATCCTGTTCCTGTTGTCATTTCCGGAAAATCGGGTTCCGATGCAAAGGCTTATCAGGAAAAATCGGTAAAAAAAGCAATTAGTGGGGTCACGAAATGAAGAAAATCCGCTCTGACAATTACCTAAAGATTGTTGAATGGTCGGATGAAGATAATTGCTATATAGGCACGTCACCCGGCCTTTTTGATGGCGGCGTACATGGAACGGATGAATCCAAGGTATTTAAAGAATTGTGTGATACCGTTGGCGAGACCATAAATCTTATGGTAAAAGAAGGCAAACCTCTTCCAACCCCGACCGCTAACAAGACTTTTTCTGGAAAAATATCACTAAGAATTTCACCTGATTTACATAAAGCGTTAACTATGCGGGCTTTACAAGAAGGTCAGAGCGTCAATAGGCTCATTCAGCACAAGCTTGAAGAAACAGTATAACCCATTGCCTGATGGTGAAATCCTTTCCACCATCTCTATCGCGTGATGATAGGCTGGGGGGATACCACCATGGGGATTCAGGCATTGTACTA
>JBHHWW010000142.1:0-3012 GCA_046756725.1 Nitrospiria bacterium
ATAAATCAGCCAAATGAAGCCGACAACCAGACACAATCAAGCGATACTGTTCCTGATTCCCCCGTCGAAAATTTCGAAGAAGACGATGACTTTGGAGAATTTGAGGACGAATTTGAAGACACTGACACAATAAAAGTTTTTGACCCTTTGTCCGGCTATAACCGTCTTGTAACCCGTTTTAATGATAAATTCTATGACTGGCTGATCAAACCGTCATCCACCGGGTATAACTTTATTGTGCCCAAGAAAGGGCGCATTGCAGTCAGACGCTTCTTCAATAACGTGTTCTTTCCCGTTCGTTTTGCCAATAATTTTCTACAGCTAAAATACCATGAAGCCGCGATTGAAACGGCGCGTTTCATCATCAATTCGACCGTTGGCATTCTCGGATTTTTCGACCCTGCGGAGGACTGGCTGAATCTCAAGCCCCACCCTGAAGACTTCGGGCAGACACTTGGATTTTACGGTGTCGGCAGCGGATTCCACATCGTCATTCCCATTCTCGGGCCGTCCAACCTGCGAGATGTCCTGGGGGTCATGCCGGATGTTTTTGTCACCCCGATCGCCTATTTTTCCGAACCGGAAATTGCTTTCAGTGTCGAGGCTTATCGCCAGCTCAACGATACCTCACTGACCCTCGGAGAATATGAAAGCATCCGTAAAGATGCCCTCGACCTGTATACTTTTATGCGGGACGCTTACGAACAGAAACGAAACAAGGAAATAGAGGAGTAAAAATGCGAAAAGGACGTTACATTCTAGTCGTTTTATTTATTTTTTCTCTTACGGAATCGATGTCGGCCTTTGCAAATGACGAAGAAAAGGTTGATCACTTCCTGCGAAAAAACCTGGATGCCGTTCAGGTTCTCCTCAAAAACGAGACATTGGCGAAAGAAAAAAAGAACCAGCAGATTATGTCTGTCATCCGGGAGGCCTTCGATTTTCCCAAAATGGCCAAACTGACGCTTGGAAAACGGTATTGGCCTTCTCTTACAAAACAACAACAGACACAATTTTCAGAACTGTTTGTTGACCGACTAAAAGCATCCTATCTTGAAAAATTGAGCCTGTACACTGATGAAAAAATCCTCTTCGAAGCGCCTGTTCGGGTAAAGAAAAAGATCCATGTGATGACCGAACTGGTTTCCGAGGAAAGCAAGTTCACCATGCTCTACAAATTCTACAAATCCAAGAAAAAGGGGTGGCGTATTTACGACGTTGAAATCGAAGGCGTGAGCCTAATTACCACGTATCGTTCCCAATTTCACGAAGTCCTCCAAACAGGAACGATTGATGATCTTTTTGTAAAACTTAAGAAACCAGAATAAAAGATCTTCCAGTTTGTTATTCCTTACTCTGGAAGACTGTTGATAATGTGATGGCGCTTCTTACAACACCCGCAATCGTCCTGGGATGTATTCCCTTAGGCGAAGCAGACAAACTGGTTACTTTTTTTACGGTAAAAAAAGGAAAGTTGAAGGGCGTGGCAAAAGGCGCCCGGAGAATGAAAAGCCGCTATGGGGCCACCCTTGAGGCATTTACCCATTGCGACCTCATTGTATTTGAGAAGGGAGGCGACAAGCTCTCCAGAGTCAATCAAACCGACAGTGTTCATTCTTTTCAGAACTTGCGGGAAAACTGGGACAATATTTCACTTGCATCGCGCATGGTTGACCTGGTCTCCCGGATGACCCCCGATGAAGAACCGAATGTAGCTATCTTCAAGCTGCTTCTTCAGGGACTGACCTTTTTAGAAAGTGGCCAAGACCGAACACTTTTTATGGTCCATTTTGCAAGCCGATTGATTTCTTTATGTGGGTACCAACCGTGTTGGGACAACTGCCTTAAATGCCATGTCCCATTTAAGGCAGGCACTCGGCTGACGCTCTTTTTTTCTTCCAGCGCCGGAGGGGCAATTTGTTCAAGGTGTGCCAGCGGGATGAAATTTCTCATCGAGATTTCTCAGGGAACACGTGCCTTCCTCAGCGCCTCTCAGAAGATGGACTATCACCTCTCCCACCGGCTAAAACCCTCTTCGTTGATTAAAAAGGAGACAGAAGGTCTCTTCAAAGCTTACTTGGGTTATATTACTGGAAAGGTGGATATGTATTTACCGCGGAAAAAAGCTGTCTGAATTTCAGGAAGATGTATACAGCACTCTTTCTCTTTCAATAAGGAGGGAACTATTTTCCGGACACAGCCCTGGAATCCTTATTTTTCTATTTCAAACATTTTTTCACAATGCGTACAATTGTATAAGCGCTCATCGATATGTTTTACAGTAATACGTCTTCCGCAAAACGGGCACTTCGGAATATTGGGATCAATTTCTTTTTTTTTCTTGTTTTTTTTCATGATTTTCCTCCTTCCAGCTTCTCATACTGATCAATAATCTCCTGCCTCCGGAAACAGATGAGTCGATGGTCGTTGACCATCCCCGTTGCCTGCATGTGGGCATAGCAGACTGTGGAACCGATGAATTGAAAACCTCTTTGGCATAGATCTTTTGTGATGGTGTCTGATTCTTCGCTTGTCACAGGAATATCACCGGACATTAAGAGCGTATTCACAATGGGTCGATCACGCACAAATCGCCAGATATAGGTCTTGAAACTACCGAAGCTTTCCTGGATGGCAATAAACCGCTGCGCATTGTTAATAGCTGCACGTATTTTGAGCCGATTACGGATAATGCCGCGATTTTCCAGAAGACGACTGACATGTGTGTCATCATAGCGGGCGACTTTTTCCGGATCAAATTGATCAAAGGCCTGCCGATAATTTTCTCTTTTTTTCAAGACGGTATACCAACTGAGTCCGGCTTGTGCCGACTCTAAAGTCAAAAACTCAAATATTTTCTGATCATTGTAAACCGGGACGCCCCATTCCAGATCGTGATAATCCACATAGTCGCGCTTGCTTAAGTCAACCCACGGACATCGAATGGGTGATGTGTCATTTTTCGTCACCGACTCTTTCAAGAGTTTTCTACAATCTTGACCCAAAGCGAAA
>JBHHWW010000143.1:0-2979 GCA_046756725.1 Nitrospiria bacterium
GCACAGACCATGCCATTTTTCGGGAAGGGGATTAAGCGATTTGGAAAGAAATGTCAGTTGTCTTGCCTCAACCGTCAGTTCATCCGTCTTTGTCCGGAAGAGAACTCCTTCGATCCCCAGAGAATCTCCAAGATCCACTTTTCCAAAGATTTCTGTGCCTTCCGGACCCAGAATATCTTTTTTAAAATAGATCTGGATTTTTCCCGTGACATCCTGAATATGGGCAAAGGCGGCTTTTCCAAATCGCCTTAGAGATACAATCCGTCCGGCAACCTTACAGGAAACGGTCTCTTCAGCTAAGGTCTCTTTGGTCGCTTCTTCGTATTTTTCGATCAGTTTGTAAACCGGTTTTTTGCCCTCAAATCGTGTGCCATAAGGGGTTTGCCCTGCTTCCCGGAGGGCGGTAAGTTTTTTTTTCCGCTGACCAACCTGGCTGTTGTCTTTTTCCAATGAATTCTTCCCCTTAAAAAGGCTGGCATTATATGAGAATTTAAAAACATGCGTCAAGAAGTCTTGCTGTAAAAATATAGTATTGGTATGTGGTCGAGGTGCCCTTAAATATGAGGTGTGTTGAGCAAAGAATTTTTTGAGGATATAATAGTAGCGGATATCCAGATACACAAAATCAAACACAATTTATCACAGGGGGAATAAAAATGGCAGGATTCAGATTCTATCAAAGAGTTGTTCTTTCGTTGTCGATCATTGTATTGGGTGCTTCGATGGTTTCCGCAGAAGGATTTTTTAATCACCCGACAATCGGGGACAATCCTCACGACAGGAAGATTGAAAGAGAGAATACGCATCATCGCTTCCAAGGTAAAGGTGAGGGTTCGCATCGAAGTTTCAGTCGAGGTCATCACTCCCCTTTTTCCGCCGAGGGACTGAAAGAAACACTCGAATTGAGTGACGATCAGGATAAAAAAATGCGGGTACTTCTACGGAATTATCGAAAAGGCGTTATACTTGAGAAAGCAAACGTGCGTGTGGCCCAAATTGAATTGGATGCGAGTGTTGCCGATGGAAACTTTGAGATTGCCGATATTGAAAAAAAGGCAAAAGAACGAGAGGCGGCTGCCACAGCGCTTACAATGGTCCGCGTTCATGCACTTGCGGATGCGAAATCCTTTTTATCAAAAGACCAGTTTCGTCAGTTTATGGCCAATGTCGCTCATACGATGAGCCGTGGTGGTCACGGGAAGAAACATACAAAAGGACGACATGGTAGAAGCGGACATGGGGGAAAAAGCAGGGGCGGACACGGAGATTACGAATAAAGAAAGGTTTTAACCGGGGGCAGGCAACAGAACGATGCCTGCCCCCCATAAAGATTGGTGCCGAAGGGGGGACTCGAACCCCCACGAAGCTGCCCTCACTAGACCCTGAACCTAGCGTGTCTACCAATTCCACCACTTCGGCGTGGAAAAATTTTATAACAGATCAATTCAGGACCGTCAAGAAACCAACCGCTTTCCTGCAATCGCTTGTGAATCTACTCGGAGGATGTTGTGAGTGAAGAATACGACTACGATTTGATCTGCATTGGAAGCGGCCCTGCAGGGCAGCGTTGCGCCATTCAGGCGACAAAGCTGGGTAAAAAAGTGGCCGTAATTGAAAAACGTCGGTGTGTCGGAGGGGTTTGTCTTGAAACCGGGACCATCCCTTCGAAAACATTCCGGGAAGCTGTACGATCTTTTAGCGCGCAGAAAAATCCATTCGATGGGCTTGGTTTTGCCCCGAGAAGGAACATCACGATTGGAGCCCTTCTGCGCCGTGTCAGTCAAGTCGTCCAAAGAGAGTCAGAAGTACAACAGGATCAACTTCAGCGGAATGATGCCAACATCATTCTTGGTAAGGCACGTTTTGAAGATGCACACCACCTTCTTGTTGAGACGGATGAAGGGAAGAGGATATTAAGCGCAAAATACTTTCTTGTCGCAGTTGGAACCCATCCGCACGTGCCTTCTGATATCCATGTTGACAATAAAACGGTGATTGTTTCGGATGGCATTCTTGAGTTGAAACGCCTGCCTAAACTGATGACTGTGGTGGGTGCGGGGGTTGTGGGGCTTGAGTATGCTTCGATGTTCTCTGAACTGGGTATTCAAGTGACTGTCATTGATAAGCGGGATCGGCCACTCGGTTTTTTGGACCACGAAATTACAGATGAACTGCTCTACCAGATGCGAAACAAACGGGTCTTGTTTCGTCTGGGAGAGGAAGTCACGCACTTGAATATTGTTGAAAGCAAGCCTTATCCAAAAGGTGTTATTCAACTGGCATCGGGAAAACAAATTGTTTCAGAGTTGGTTCTTTATTCTGCTGGAAGAACCGGTGCGACGGACCTGTTGAATGTTCGTGCCGCAGGTCTTGAACCCGATCATCGAGGTCGTTTGAAAGTCGATGAAAACTATCTGACATCTGTGGGGCATATTTATGCAGCGGGAGATGTGATCGGTTTTCCAAGTCTTGCTGCAACGGCCGCCACACAGGGACGGCTTGCAGCTTGTCACATGTTTAACGTCGCGTGTAAACCCATGGGAGATCTTTATCCGATCGGAATCTACTCCATTCCTGAAATTTCGATGGTGGGTGCAACGGAAGAGACTTTGACTCAGGAAAAAATCCCTTACGAGACGGGGATTGCCCGTTATCGTGAAATTGCACGAGGACAGATCCTGGGTGATGATACCGGTCTTTTAAAGATGATTGTCCATCGTGAAGATGAACGTTTATTGGGTGTTCATGCCATTGGAACCGGTGTGACCGAGCTGATTCATGTCGGCCAGGCGGTGATGCAACTTGGCGGGCGGCTTGATTACTTCCTGCAAACTGTTTTCAATTATCCGACGCTTGCGGAATGTTACAAGGTCGCTTCCCTCAATATTTACAACAAACTCCATCATGATAAAATCGTTTACTCACTCCCTTGACAAGCCTTTTATTTTGAGCCAGTATCCTTCTACCAAATGATTCAAA
>JBHHWW010000144.1:0-2939 GCA_046756725.1 Nitrospiria bacterium
GTGGTCGCAAAAAAAGCCGGATCAGGCGACGGCGTCATCGTAATCGGCGCCCACTATGATACTGTACAAGGGAGTCCGGGGGCGGATGACAATGCCAGCGGCGTGGCCGTCCTTCTGGAAACCGCCCGTCTTCTCCAAAAAATCACCTTGGAAAAAACCATTGTCTTTGTTGCCTTCGCAAATGAAGAGTCACCGTTTTTTCGAACGGACGCCATGGGCAGTGCTCAATTTGTAAAAAAAGCGCTCCGGGAAAAAATGGAGATCCAAATGATGGTCTCTCTTGAAATGCTCGGTTTTTATTCTGACGCATCCCACTCGCAAACCTACCCGCCTTTTTTAAAGTATTTTTATCCGGACAAAGCCAATTTTATTGCCGTTGTGGGGAATCCCGCCTCGCATAAACAAGTAAGAAAAATGACGCGTTATTTTCAGCAATCGGAAAAACTTCCGGTCGAATCTCTGGTTGCGCCCAGTTTTGTTCCCGGTGTTGATTTTTCCGACCAGCTCAATTTCTGGAAAAAGGGCATTCCCGCCGTCATGCTGACGGACACCGCCTACAATCGGAATCCCCACTACCACACACCGAATGACCTGCCCCGGACACTTCACTATGAAAAAATGTCCCAAGTCACCCGCCAACTGGTTTATGCCCTGCTGGTCATGGGAAAGGTGATTGATGATGGGAGAAATGAACCTCTATAGAAAACTGATGCCAGAGACTTTTCTAAACCGACTGAGGCGATCTCCTCTCCGCTGGGTCTTGTCGGGTGTTCTCCTTTACATTGCAGTCTTTGTCATTGTCTCGCAAATCTACACACTCAAAATGGCACAATTTTCCAACAAAATAATGCGTGTTTATTCTCAACTCAGTGCACAAAATAAAAAAATGGCGATGCCTTTCAGCCCCGATGTGGAAACGTTGTTGACGCCCGAAAAACTGGACATATTCAATCCAAGCACCGTTTTTTTCTCCTTGCTTTCCTTTGAAAAGATTCGTTCAGAAGGCGAAACCAAGTTACAACGTTTTATTATGGCGTTTAAGGAAGATCTTTCCAAAATTGATCTATCCGAAGTTGACTTGAGCGGCAAGGCCTTGGATTTCTCCGGAGCGAACTTCAGTCACGCAAATCTCACACGAGTCAACTTCAGCAATGCAAACCTTTCCAGCGCAAATCTGAGTGGGGCGGACCTGACAGAAGCAGACCTCAGCGGGGTCAATCTGATCGATGCTGTGCTTGTGGGAGCAGATCTCAGCCGGGCAAACCTAAGTGGCGCCACACTCCCGAATGCAGATCTCACCAGAGCTGTACTCAGGGAAGCAATCATCATCGAAGCCGATCTTACCGGCGTGAACTTATTTTTTGCAGACCTCAGCGGCGCCATCCTGAGAGAATCAAGCCTTGTCGGCGCAGACCTGAGCGGCGTCACCCTATATCATGCAGACTTGATCGCAGTGAATTTCAGCAGGGCGCGTCTCTCCGGTGCGGACCTCAACGGCGCAGACCTGCGATATGCAAACCTCACCACGACCACCGGGCTCAAGCAGCATCAACTCGATCATGGCATCGTTGATGGCAAGACCCAATTGCCGGAAGGATTCCGTCGGCGTAAAACAGTGAAATGAAACCGAAAAGTTTAAAATTCCAGATTTTTTCAGAAAGGAAAATCTAATTGGTCACTGAGAGACAACCCAATAACCCACTGCACGGCATCACCTTAGAGCAGGTCGTAAAGAATCTTTTTGAGCATTACGGGTGGGAGAGCTTGGGAGAACGCATCAAAATCCGGTGCTTCAATAGTGACCCTTCGGTGAAATCCAGTCTGAAATTTCTGAGAAAAACGCCTTGGGCAAGAAAAAAGGTCGAAGACCTATACATCGCCACACAGAAGAATCTGTGGAAGCGTAAAAAATAAATTTCAAATATTGAATCATCCTGATCGCATGATTCTGATTTAATTGTGAGGGTTTGTTTTGTTGCATATTTTTGTAGATGCGGATGCCTGCCCAGTCAAACAGGAAGTTTACCGCGTCGCAAAGCGATGTCGCCTTCATGTCACCTTGGTGGCCAATTCCTGGATGCGTATTCCGGAAGAAGGGATTGTTCTTCAAGTGGTCGGAGACGGTTTTGATGCCGCCGATGATTGGATTGCCGAACATGTAGGAGCGCAGGACATTGTGGTGACGGCTGATATTCCGCTTGCAAGCCGCTGCCTGAAAAAACACGCCCATGTCATTGCCCCGACGGGAAAACCTTTCATGGAGGATAATATAGGTTATGCCTAAGCAACTAGCGAACTGATGTCCGACGAAGCGGTCGAAGTGGAAGTAGTCGAAAAGGCGCCGCCATTTCAAAAGCGAGATCGATCAAACTTTCTTCAAAAGCTCAACGAAGTGATTCAATTCATCCGCCGTCAACATCCACAGGAAGGCACAGAATAACAGCGAATAGGACCCTCCCAAGAAATTGAATGGCTTCAGATAATGTTTCGAAGAAACCGTTCCTGCCTTCATCATTTTATGTTAATCTCAGCCCATGTCGCGTTCTAAAAAAACCATCTACGAAGTGACCTGTGCTTTTGATGAAACACATCGTTTTGATAAAGCCTTCAATATTGAAGAAGGTTCTGAGCAGATCGAAACAGAAGTTGAGGCTTTTTGTCCCTATTGCAACAAACAGGTCACCGTGTGCGTTGAGGGAAGAATGGTTCCCGATGCGACCTTGCTACGGAAGTTCAAAGGTTAAGTTTTCTCCTGTTTCAGCTTTACCCTAATAACACCCAAGATCTAAGTTCATCAGAAAGGACAAAGATGCACTGGGAACAAGTCCACCTCGAACTCGACGACAAGCAAATCGAAACACTCGAAACACTCAACGCTAAAATTTTCGTAACTGTTCAGCATAAAAAATACTTGACAAGGGTTTTGTGCGATTTTTGTA
>JBHHWW010000145.1:0-2934 GCA_046756725.1 Nitrospiria bacterium
TATGCTTGATCTCGCTTGTCTCTTGATTCCACAAGAAATATTTCCTCAGTCGGCCAGTCGGCCGTAGTCACCGATATGCCACTCCTTCTATGGTAACAAAAGGCGGTTGTGCCCGCTTTATCCATTTGAAATAAAAAGAATTTTAATTTATTCCGTACCACAATAGTCTCATCTTTTTTCAATAAACTCTCCCTAAAACCTCCCCAAGAAACAGAAAATCAATGACTTACAGAGGGAAAACCTAGCTTTTCCCCCTTCATCGTGAGATGATTATGTATCAATTATACGTATGATACATAACTGTCCCACTATGACCAAAACACCATCCTATCCGAACCTCATTCGGCAATTACTCCAGTCAAAAACCGTGATGACACTTAAAGAGATACGGTACGAACTTGGAAGCAGGCCGCGGAGCAGTTTATTCCGAGATTTGCAAAAGGTTGAGATACTCACCAGCTATTCACATGCCGGCCAGTACCACGCCCTTCAATCAACCGTTAAATTCAATAGGGACGGTCTGTGGTTTTATGATCACATCGCCTTTGCAAGATATGGGACGCTTAAAAACACGCTGGTGGAGACAATCTCGAGCTCACCTGCCGGCATGACGCACAAGGAATTGAAGACCCTGTTGCGTATCCAGGTGCAAAACGCATTGACCCATCTGATCAAGGCCAAGGCACTTCAGCGCCGCTCATCACCCGGACAAATTTTTGTTTACTTGAGCAATGAGGATTCACAGGCGCAAGAACAATGGCAAAAAAGAAGGGCGCTTGATGAAAAGGCTACCGGTATGACCCTGCCATCCGAGTCCGTTGTTATTGATATTCTGCTTGAGATTATTAGGGGGGATGAGCGTGTCGTTGATGAGTCCGCGTTGGGTTCACGATTGAAAAAACGGGGCATCGCCGTGCCGCAAAAGAAGCTGGTTTATGTCTTGACGTACTATGACATTAAAAAAAACCGATCATGAAATGGTAAAACTGCTCCGCTCAAGGGTTGATCAATTATCGGACAGCATGAGTACCTGTTATCTTTTTCCGCAAAGGCCGCAATTACATTTCCATCCGGCGGCACATCGGTGCGGTTGTTGCGCAGTTGAACTGCTTATTCACAAAACATCCCGTAAATCAGTGGCCACACTTGACGTCGGTGGATTCCAGGCAGTGGAAATTCAAAAAAAGTGCAAGCACTGCCAGGAGGTTTATCGCTCAGAGGAATTACGCGCATTGACGCCACACGGGGGCACATTCGGATTTGACGTGATCGAACATATCGGCAGGGCATTGTTTATCGGCTGCCGCACTGAATCACAAATTCGGTCTGAGCTGGCGGTCAGGAATGTCGCTATTTCCGAGAGTGAGGTCAGTTTCCTGGGCAAACGCTTTATTGTTTATCTTATGCTGGCTCATCAAGCCTGCCACGAAGAACTAAGACACCACATGAATTTAGAGGGCGGTTATATCCTGCATATGGACGGCACCTGTGAAGGCGATAGCCCACATCTTTTCAGTTGCATCGACGGGTTGAGCAACATCGTGCTGGGCAACAGAAAAATGCCGACAGAGGACAGCCAATATATTACCCCGCTGCTGCAACAGCTGAAATCAGACTATGGCATGCCCATCGGTTGTGTCCACGATATGGGGAACGCCATCTTGAAATCCGTCAAACAGGTTTTCCCAGGTATCGCTGATTTCATTTGCCATTTTCATTTTTTGCGGGATCTGGGCAAGGATCTGTTTGATTTTGAATACCGGACCATCCGCCGGTATACCCGTTCCTATAACGTCCAGGCGAAACTAAAAAAGCTTTCAAAGCAACTTAAATTGATCATTGATGAAGACAAGCAACTTTCTGATAGCCTGGCATGGTACTTAAGCCACCAGACAATCCCTTGCGCTAAAATAGACCTGGCCCCGAGGCTGACGGCCTATTTGTTGATATCATGGGTCTTGGAATATAGCAGTGCAAGCCACGGGTTGGGATTTCCGTTTGACCGGCCACACCTTGAATTCTACCTGCGTTTGCAGGAAGCTTATCCGCTATTGAGGCAGTTAAAACTACAAGGGGTTGATGGCATTCCCATTTTTGTGATGAACCGGACGTTAACCGATCCGGCACTGAAGAAATTAGTACAAAACATTCAGGGTAAAATCGTTATCTTTGATGAGTTGAGGGAAGCTATGAGGATCGCTTGCCCTGATAAAAACCAGGGGCTCAATGATAAGGGTGATGACGACATAAAGACCATTGAAAGCCGGGTGAGAAAATTTCGCCATTCATCAAAAATTGTCGCACTGGCATCAAGCGACACCAGTTACCATAAGATGGTCAAACAGATCGACAAGTATTGGGATAAGTTGTTTGCCGACCCCATTGACGTAGAGACACCTTCAGGCAAACTGATGATCCAACCACAGAGGACAAATAATCTGATGGAGCAATCCTTTCGCTTTCTGAAGCGTGACCGGCGTAAAAAAACTGGGCAGCATTCATTGGCAAAAATACTGAAGGGGATGTTGGCCGATACGCCATTGGTCCGGAATCTATCCAACCCAGAGTATGTTCGCATCTTGTTGAAAGGTAAAGATACGCTTGCCAACCGGTTTGCCGAGATTGATATTCAACAGGTTCGCCAGGAAGAGAAACAAAATGAGAGACGTTGGCGCAAATATCCGAAAAGAATGTGCAGGCTGTTTAAAATCCCTCATCTACCTCAGAAAATGATGAATATCGCGGAAAACTGAGACTGTTATGGGTAAATCCAACCACCAATTGTTCTCATAGCAACGGAGCGCTGCGGTCGCCGATGGGGTCGAGGGTCAGACCCGGCGGCGAGCGCGGGGCCAGGGTCGCCGGCGGGCTTTTGTTGCCGGCGACGTCTTCGGCAAAAAGAATGAACGGGTCGTTGGCGAAGCCGGCGACGTC
>JBHHWW010000146.1:0-2905 GCA_046756725.1 Nitrospiria bacterium
GATCTAGGAGGACGTCAGGGGAATGGAACCAAAACGAAAGACGCACAGAGATCCGGTCAGATGTTCAGGTTTTTTTGACCCCCCTACCCGATCTATCTATTTCGAAGCGCTGCACCGAGGCAATAAGAATAGGCTTTTTTGATATATAAAAAGCTAACGATGCAACTTTTAACATTTTATGATTTCCGAGATGCGAAACGAGAACTCCGATTCCGGCACATCGCGAGCTGGCAGATCCCGCGTAAGAAGGGTTTGCTTGCTTCATGGGTTTTGAGGCTTCGGGCGGCCTCCTCCCCGTCTCAAGCATTGTCGGTTCTAAGCGACGAACTCAGAGTTCGCGCTATCCTGGTATGGTTTTGGAGAGAAATGACGTGAGAGCCTGCTTTTTGACCGGAATTTCGGAGGAATTCTTTCTGGACACAGTCCTCATCGGCGGGTTTGGTGGATGTTTGGGCCACCGCCCTCCCGCTTTGCGGCGTCTCGGGTGCGAAGAGACACGCCATTCAGGTATAAAATGCACATTGTGGAATATCTGCCTTTTCCAAAATGATAAAATGAAAAAATGTGTATCATAAAATATTTAAATGCTAGGCCATTTAAATGGCGTAAAAGCTTGCTTTTGTAAAATGTAGATGTTAAGTTTCCGGAACGGGATCACTCAGAGAGGTAAACATGCGTGTTTGGACAGTGACAAATCAAAAAGGCGGTGTCGCTAAAACATCGCTTGCAACGAATTTGAGTGTGGAGGCCGAACGGCAGGGGGAAAAAGTCCTGATTATGGACCTGGATCCGCAGAGATCGGCAACCTCGTGGTGGGAGGCGAGGGAGACGGAAACGCCCCTCTTGGTGAGCTGCTCTTATGACCTGGTCAAGAAGAACCTAGAGCTTGCCGGGGGAAAGGGCTTCACGCTCGCAATTATCGACACGGCCGGTCGCGAAAGCCTGCAATATACCGAACCGATAGAGCTGGCGACCTTCTGTATCGTACCCTGCCAGCCGGCGCTTGACGACGTGCGTTCCTGTGTTCCGACCGTTAATCTCATTAAGGCGAAAAATCGCCGCTTCGGGTTTGTGATCACCCGCTGCCCGGTGACCGGCTCAGATAGGGAAGAAGCCAAAAAGACCTTGTCGGCACTGGGGCTGGTTTGTCCCACGGCCTCAATAGAACGGAAAAGTTATAAACGTGCGTATGCAAATAGTCAGGCCGTGATCGAATTTGATCAGAAAGACAAGGGCGCAAAAGAAGTCACGGAGATTTTTAATTGGATCAAAGCGAAAGAGGAGCGTTTAAACCATGAATAGAAAAAAGGCCGCAATGGGTTTGGAAGAAGCCTTGAAGGGAACAGAAGTCGAAACCGAGAAGGTCGTCAGTATTTCCGCAAGTCGGCCCAAGGTCAGACAAAAAGACAAAAAACAGGTTCCGATCTACTATCATCCGAAACTTCACGATGCCTTGCAGACCATCGTGTTTGCAGAGCGACACAAGAAAACGAGTATCAATAGTCTTGTTTTGGAAGGTTTGGATCTTCTTTTTAAAGAACGGGGCTATCCTTCTATCGAAGAAATCTCCTCTGGTGAAAAACGAATCAATATTTAAAAAGGGAAACATTTACATTTTGTAAAATGTAAATCTTAAAGGTTTCTAAAATGCCAAAGCCGCCAAAGAAAAATAAATCCTTGACCCACAAGTCTCCTCCAACTGAACAAACCCAAAGCATTCAGTACAACCTCTTCACGCAGTTCTTTGGGGAAGACAAAAAGCTTTCCAATACCATAGAGCTTTGGGACGGCGTCCCAAAATACTTTGTCTCTAAACAAGCGCAAATGAAGACGAGAGACGAGAAGGGAAATCTGCCGCTTCTGAAAAAAGATTTCGAATACAAAGGGGTGAGATGCCGTGTTGTAATCCAGCCCTCCGTCATGGAACAGAAAAACGGAAAAGACATGGCTTCTTATCCTAGCGCTAACGAAGAGCTGATCGAAGACGTCTTAAGAAAATTTTTTTCCGATCAGCAGCATGGTTTTCACGACGTCAAGCAAAACGAAAGTTGGGTGCGTTTTTCCCTCTCCATGATTAAAAGAGAGTTGGCCGCGCGAGGCAAAACACGCAGTCTGGACCAAATAAAAGAATCCTTAGACATCTTGTCCGGCTCCGTCCTAAAACTCTTTGTCGAAGATGAATTGATTTACACGAACCCGATATTGGCTGATGTTACGAAAGTCAGTCGGAAGCAATACCTCGAAGATCCTTCGGGGTATTGGATGGCCAGGCTACCGGCTTTAGTCAGCAAGAGTGTCAATGACCTCACTTATCGGCAGTACAATTACGCAAAAATGATGGAACTCAAGCATCAGCCCTCACGATGGTTGCTCAAACGTCTTTCTCATCACTACGTAAACGCCAGCTTTATTACACCCTACGAAGTCCTATTGTCTTCAATCATTCGCGACAGTGGCCTCTTGACCTATGGCCGCATGCGAGACCAGGTCAAAAAATTCGAACTCACATTGAATGAAATTGCGGAAGAAAAAGTAATTACACATTTCGACAAAGAAGAACGAAAGGGTAAAAACAACAAGATTCTGGATGTATTGTACAAACTCTATGCCCATACCGGGTTCATTAAAGATGTGAAAGCAGCAAACGCCAGGAAGAAAAAAGGCATGGAGACCCTTGAGCACCGGTTTACCTGAGGCAAGGACCCGTCATAGAAATAGGTCGCACCTTAAAAAGTCATAGAAATAGATCGCGGCATTTTACCGCTTCAATGAAGTGTGGAAACCAAGCAATCAGGTCAAACATGACAAGACAAAGTCATAGAAATAGATCGCGGTATTGAGAAAAAGTAATAGAGATGAGTCGCGATCGGGGAGGGGAGTGGATAACTAGGTCTAATAGAAATAG
>JBHHWW010000147.1:0-2873 GCA_046756725.1 Nitrospiria bacterium
GGTCCGACCCAACTGCCGGGGATCTATCTCTGGCAGAACCATCGGCTGCCTTACGCGGCCGCAGGTCAGTGGGGCTATCTGAAGGTCCTGCCGCAAGGCAATCAGGCGATTCTGCCCTTGAACAGCAGTGCGGGCCCGGGTGGCCGAACCGCTGAGCTGCCCAAGGAGGAAGCACCCGAGGTGCTGTCCGGGATAGAAGAAGCACCCGGACCGGTCTCGATGCTTGCGAAATAAGCGCATGTAAGAAGCGCAATTTAGCTTGGGGCAGGGGAAAACACTCCCCTGCCCCGATTTATTTTCAAGGGAAGGAGGAAAGCAATGAAAAAAATAATCATGTACGGCCTGGGACTTTTCCTGGCCGGACTTTTAGGCTTGGGGCAAGTTTCACAGGCTTTAGGCTACGATGAGGTGGATGTTAGTAACGGTGGCGTCCTTTCGGGGAAGGTTGTTCTGGAAGGAAAACGTCCGGAGGCCAGGGTCTTTGCCCTGGTGAACTATCCCTTTGGCCCTTTTTGCAAAAAGATATCAGATGGAGAGGGCTATGTCCGATTGAGGGATTTTATTATCAGGAAGGATGGTGGCTTGTGGGAGGCGGTTGTTGCCTTGAAAAATGTAAAAGAAGGGAAACCTTATCGGCCGACTGTCGCCGACTTTGTGGCGGTGGATTGTATGTTTCATCCGGCCGAAGTTGCCGATAATGAGATGTTTACGGTGGATGAGACAGGGCAAATGCACCATGAGCATCCAAACGTGGCGATTATCCACAATAACCAACGGATGAACATGATCAACCGGGATCCGGTGATTCACAATATTCAGGTTTTTCAGAATGAAAAGGGAAACATTATCCTGAATACGCCGCTTCCGGTATCGGATAAGACGCGTGGTGGTGTGCTTCATTATAGAAGGGGAAAACGGATCTCTCAGATGATTTGCGGTATGCATGAGTTCATGCAGAGCTGGGGTTTTGTCGTGAACAATCCTTACTACGCAAAAACTGCAAAGGACGGCACTTATCAAATCGAAGGAATACCACCGGGCACCTATACCGTTAATATCTGGCATCCCCATTTCAAGGTTTTTGCGGAAACAGTGACTATAGAGGCGAACAAAACAACCAAGCTGGACTTTGCATTTGATGCGACAACTGTTAAGAACCCGGAATATGAATCGCAGAAAGCCTTTCGGATTGACACGGCGACACCGGAATCGAGTAAACTACATGAAGGTGAAGAACGGATTATTATGGATTAAGCCTCTTCAGGTTTAATCGATAAAATAACCCTTGTAATTTCCAAAACTTGACTGAATGACCCGCTTTCTTATATTTTTCCTATTAGAGCAGGTATAGGAAAGGAGTGCCTATGAAGCGGATCATCCTTTATTTTTGCAGCTTTGTTTTCTTCATTGTCTTGGTTCCCACGTACGCCAGGAATACATTTGCTTATGAGGAAGTGGATGTCAGCCGGGGGGGAAGCATCACGGGGCGGATTACGCTGGAAGGTCCCATTCCGGCACCCCGGATTTTTTCGCTTGCACTTTATCCATTTGGATCGTTTTGTAAGAAAATATCTGATGGAAAAGGGCATGTATTTCTCAAAGATTTTGTTGTTGGAGAAGGGGGTGGTTTGTGGGACAGCGTGATTGCCGTGCAGGGCGTTACACAAGGAAAGCCTTTCCCACTCATCCAGACCGATTTTGTCGCGACTGACTGCATGTTTCACCCGGCGGATGTCGCCGCCCGTGAACAATTTTTTGTTGACGGGCAAGGGCGAATGCACCATGAACACCCGAATGTCGCCATTCTCGAAAACCACCAGCCCATTTCAGTGGTGAACCTCGATCCGATTATCCATAACATACAGGTCTTTCAAAACGAGCGTGGGAACATTATTCTGAATTCTCCGTTGCCGGTTTCTGAAAAACCGCGTGGCGGGGGACTCCATTTTGATCATGGAAAGCGGATTTCGCAGATGATTTGCGGCATGCACGAGTTTATGCAAAGCTGGGGTTTTGTGGTCGATAACCCCTATTATGCCATGACTGCAAAGGATGGCACCTACAAAATTGACAAACTGCTGCCAGGGACCTATAAAGTTAGTATTTGGCATCCGCATTATAAGGTTTTTGAAAGAGAGGTCACCGTTCCTGAAAATGGATCCGTTGTTCTTGATTTTGCTTTTCAATCCAAGCTGGTGAGGCGTCCCCTCTATGAATCGCAAAGGAGATTTAGGATGGATCCTGCAACGCCTGAAGACCACATGCTTCATGAGGGAGAAGAACGGTTTATTATTGATGATTAATCGAGCATATCGGTTGATTCTATTGAGAGTAAGTGAATTTGGAGGTGAAACAAAATGACGAGAAAATTATGGATCTATTTGTTCCTCTTAGCAGTTTCTGTGGTCAACCACATTCCTGAGGGATGGGGGTATGAAGAAGCCGTTATTCGGAATGGCGGGAATTTAAAAGGAAGGGTTTACCTTGAGGGCGCGCCGCCGCCAGCGCGGGTTTACCATTTAATTTTTTCTCCGAATATTGAATTTTGCCGAAGCATTTCGGATGGCGACGGAAATCGCATCTTGTACGAATTTAAAACCGCTCATGACGGTGGTCTTCAAGATGTGGTCGTCTCTCTTGTTGGCGTCGAAAAAGGAAAACCGTTCAATCTTAACCCGATCATTTGGCTGGAAGATTGCCAGATCCGGCCCTTTGTCACGCCAATTCGAAATAATCATCCGGTTACAATCGCCAATAATGATCCAATATTTCATGATATTCAGGGGTACACTTTAGACAGCAACTATACTTTTCAAATGTTCAACAAGCCGGTGTTAGAAAAATCCACTGTACAAGAAGACATAAAATTTAGG
>JBHHWW010000148.1:0-2847 GCA_046756725.1 Nitrospiria bacterium
CATCACCTTTAAGTGAACAACAGCGCGAGAAAGTATGGTCAATTTCCTGCGATGGTATGAGAGAGATGAGCGATCTCATTCAGGAAAAATTGCGGGCTATTGTTGATCAAAGCGATCTGGATGAAATAAGCAGACTTGAACCGGTGCAGAGCGGCAAGGTCGATCCGACCTACCGTGTTTTTTTTGCGAATGGCCGATGCTGCTTTATTAAATATGCCGGGGATACTGTCGAGGCGGGATGTTTCGGACAGAAACTCATCCAAAAACCACGGAGGCGTCTTTCCACAGAGCGGCGCGCACTCAAACGTCTGAGAGAGCACCACCTGGATACGGAAGTCGATCTTCCGGAAGTGGTTTTTTTTGATAAAAAAACATTGACGCTTATACTCTCAGCGGTTTGTGCAGGCGGCCGATCTTTACTGGATGATCTTAAGCATGGACGCTTTGATCCGGCCGTTGCGGGTACGGCAACTTCCTTTCTAGCAGGTTGTCATGCCTTATCTTCACCTGTCAATCCGGTTTGGGGGGATCACGAGACGGACTTGACACATTGGGAAAAGATGCTTGATTTAAGAACAGGGGGTATCAAATCGGAGTCATTTTCTAAACAAGTCCGTCAAAGTTTGGAAGCACTTAAACATCTAAGCATCGAAGCAAGTAAAAAGAGAGACAGGGCTCAACTGTTGATATTGGACTATGTCCCAAAAAATATCCTTCTCGGGAAGAGGAGAATGGGTGTCATCGATTTTGAACGCTGCTCGACTATTGGAGACCCGGCGTTTGACTTTGGTCTTTTTCTGGGAAACATCATCTTTTGGGGTCTCGTTACCAATTCAGGAAATGCCTGCCGAAGTGCAATTGAAACAAGCCTTAAGGTCTATCAGGAGCGGTTTGGAAAAGAATGGTTCAGTTGTCGTGCGCGTGTGGCAGCGTTTTCGGGGGTCGCCCTTTTAGTTCAAATGAGAGAAGAAGGGACTCTCATCACTCAACGCATCGACAAGACTCTGATGAAAACGGCCGAGACACTTCTTTCCCGGGGACGATGCCAGGATGAGGAGATTGATGAAATTATGATCCGTGCCGCAAGCGGACAATTAGTCATAGGGAGTTCATAGACAGCGATGAAAAAGAAAAAAGTGCTCTTTTATTGTCAGCATGTATTGGGGATGGGTCATCTAATCCGAAGTCGGGAAATTGTCCACGGATTGAAGGATTTTGAGGTCTGCTTTTTAAACGGCGGGGAAATTGTCCCGGGATTTGAGTTCTCCTCTGAGATCAGCGTGGTCAATCTACCACCGATCAAGTCAGATGCAGAATTTAAAGAGATTCAGGGGGCCGGTGGATTTCAGAGTCTCAAAGCGTTAAAAGCAGCTAGAACGAAAGAAATTTTGGCGGAATATACGCGATTTAAACCCGACGCCCTCATTATCGAACTTTTTCCATTTGGAAGAAGAAAATTTGCCTTTGAACTGGTTCCTCTTCTATGCCGGATCCAACTGGATGGAAACCGGACAAAGGTGGTTTGCAGCCTCCGGGACATCCTTGTAAGCAAGCGCGACCAGACCCGTCATGAAGATCAGGTCTGCTACATGATGAACCGCTACTTTGACCTGTTGTTAATCCATTCAGATCCGAAATTTCAAAAACTGGACGAGACCTACTCTCGGATGAACGATCTTGAAAATCAAATTAGGTACACCGGTTTTGTCGCAAATTCTGTTTCTAAGCGGGAAACAGATCAAGAAGATAAAGTTCTGATAGAACCGTCGGAGACGCCCTTGATTCTCTCAAGCATCGGCGGCGGGCGTGTCGGCATTGAATTACTGGAATGCGCCATTGCAGCGAGTTCAATTGTCGAAAAATCTTTGCCACATCGTCTCCTCATTTTTACCGGACCCTACCTTTCCGACGATGATTTTTTAAATCTTCAGGCTTTGGTTGCTGGAAAGCAGAATATCACCCTTAAAAGATATACAACCGACTTTCTCTCCTATATGAAAATAGCGGATCTTTCCATCAGCATGGCCGGTTACAATACTTGCATGAATATTCTGACCACAGAAACGAAGGCCATCGTTCTTCCTTTTACCGGGAACAACAACGAAGAACAGACCATTCGGGCAGAAAAATTAGAAGCGCTGGGCCTGGTCTCAATGATTCGACCGGACACCTTGAATCCACTGACGCTTTCAGAAAAAATCCTGAAATCGCTCAAGTCAACATCGGTTGCGATGCCTTTGAATCTTAATGGCGCTGAAAATACCGCTATTTTTCTAAAAGAAATGTTTGTAGACGCAGGGCAGAACAAGACAAATCGGAATGGGAGTAAATATTGTGGCGGCGATATGCAATATGAAGTACTTAAGTCAAAACTCAGGCCTTGTCTTGAAAAATTCGCTAAAGAAACAAAAGAGGTTAGGATTTTTTTAAGAGATGACGACGCCAACGATGATCTTGAGAAACTTCGCCAACTCTTCGATGTGACGCTGGCATCCGGCGTGCCTTTGAATCTGGAAATCATCCCGGATGATCTGACCGAGGCCGGAATCAGGTTGCTTCGTAACCACAAACATCTCCACCCAACACTCGTTGAACTTAACCAGCATGGCTGGCGGCATGTCAATCACGAGACGGAGGGAAGAAAGTGTGAATTTGGCGTCAGTCGGACTTTCGAACAACAACTTGAGGACATCTCGAAAGGAAAAAGTCGGCTTGAAAAAATATTTAATTCAAAATTCTATCCTGTTTTCACGCCCCCCTGGAACCGTTGCACAGAAGAAACCTTAAAAGCCTTAGATCACTTGGGCTTTAAGGTCTTCTCCAAAGACAAGGGGAAAAACCGGGCTG
>JBHHWW010000149.1:0-2834 GCA_046756725.1 Nitrospiria bacterium
AGATAGTCGCGCTCGAAAAAATCATTCGCTATATAAATATCCAGCCAGCCGTCATTGTTGAGATCAGAAACCGAGACGCCCAGACCAAATGCAATCACGCTGCCAAGGATGCCTGCTTGGTCGCTGACATCCACAAATGTGCCGTCGTCATTTCGATAGAGTCGATCTCCGCCACCATGAGGGTCCCGTTCATGACGCAAATTCTTTGATAAATCAAAAGTGCTCATGGCCCGGAAGGCGTTATTGAGGACATAGAGATCCAAATCCCCATCCCGGTCATAGTCGAAGAAGGCTGCATGAGTGGAAAACCCTGTGTCACCGATTCCGTATTCTGCAGCAGCTTCCACAAACTTTGGAACGCCATTTTTTCTATTCCCCTGGTTGAGAAAAAGCTCATTGGCGCGGTTATCCCCTTTGATGTTTCCGGAGTTGCAGACATAAATATCCAGCCGTCCGTCGCCGTCAACATCCACCAGGCACACGCCGGTAGACCAGGCATGAGATCCGGCCACGCCTGCCTGCTTGGTCACGTCTTGAAACCTGAGGTCGCCTTGATTCAGGAACAATTTATTCGGCTTGTGATTGGCGACCAGATACACATCCGGCAAGCCGTCATTGTTGATGTCCCCGATGGCCACCCCACCGCCGTTATAATAGTTGCGATACTTAAATACGTTGAAATTCATCTCGTCGCTCAACGTGTTTTCAAATTTCAGATGGGTGTAGTCTTCAGGGAGTAAGGTAAAAAGACTGTCGACCTGAAGGATTGGGGGTTTGTCGCTGCAGGAGATGAGTAAAAGAAGAGCAAGGGTACCAAAGTATGAGATGAGTTTCACTAGACCTCAGTAAGAAATAGTGTTCGCTTCAAAAGACAAAATAATGGATGACAAAATAATTGGGTTTAAAGAGATATTGTTTTGCAAGTGATTTGCTCACGATTAAAGTTGATACATTGAATGGCTTTCGAAGGCAAAATTATTTTATGGCAAAATGATTAAAATCTAAGGGAAAATCGTTGTGAATATGATTCTATCATGATTAAAATTGATCCATTGCATCGCCTTTAATGACGCGAACCGAATAAATCGGCGAAGATTCTGCCCGTAATCAACTAAATGGAAATCTTCATCCGAGATTGCTTTGATCTCGACACCATGAGTTATCGGCATTGTTTTTCCGTCAATTATTTTGCCATTAAATCATTTTGCCTTGATTTTATGCGCCTTATCAAATTCTCTTCCCACAACCAGATACGGCATAAAATTACGCCAACAACTATGGAGAAGCGCAACTCAGATGGTTTGTTCTGGCCTGGCACCGCAGCAGTTGCGCACACCCGTTACTGACCGATTACAAATCAAATCTTTTTTTAGTTGATATTTATTTTGACGTCCATCATTTTGTCTTTTTGCAGATACCAAGAACCGTGCGATGTCTTTATTCATGGCTTCGGCAGATTCGGCTTCGATGGTAATGGGAATATGGCGCTCGTGAGGCACATCTTGAAATTCCCAGCGGTCGATGCCCGCAATCTCCGCAGCGCGGCCAAAAGAAACCTCATCGGCGTGGAACAACTCAATGGCAAGCTCAAGTCGGAGGGCTTTATTGTTGAGCAAAAGATTGCGCATGGCCTCATCTGTTTTTTCAAGTTCAATTTTCAAATAGATATAAAATTAACAAGATTTTCTCTAAAAGTCAAATACGAAGATGAATTACGATATCTGCGAATTCGAGCACATCGTCTGGCATTCGGCCCAACGATCGTTAAGGATATTTATCCTGAACGTAAATTAAGAGGGTGCATCTGTTCCTGCAGCAGTCTCGATGGGGATAAATATCCCGATTTAATGTGCGTTCAGCATAGACATACTGAACGGTCCATCGAGTACCAGAAAATGACGACGTCAACCTTGAATATTGATTTTCAACTGACTCACTTTGATTCATTAAGCTCAATGAATCACGTACCTGAACTCACTCCTTCCGAGCTTCCCATCATCGCTAATCCCTTCAATGATTCCCACTATAGACAGTTTTGTATCCGGATTGGAATAGTTGAAATTGAATTCACCGGTTTCGTCCACCCGGATATCTGGAAACCAAAACGGGTTTTCCATGGTCCGCCGCCTTTTTTCCACTTCGCTTATCGCTTCACTTTCTTTACCCTTTTTTGTGGTAATTTCGATCACTCCATCCGCTGCGAAGGACCCAAACCTCTGTATATCCGAGACAGATAAATAGACCTGAATATCTTCCACGTCATTCGGATTGATGTTTTCTAATTCTCGATAATCATGCCCCATTTTTACACCGTCCACAACAATTAACGCGCCTACTATGTTATTCAGGGATGATGAGCCACGAAACAAGATTCTTGTTCCAATTGTCGAAAATGGCTTGATCATTCTGATTGCTTCCAAAACACCGATTGTCGTGATTTGCTCTTTCCACTGAGGTGTTTTCTCACTCCTGAATACTGTGTCTCCAATACTTGAAAAATGCTCATCGATGAAAACTGCCTGAGCAACAGCTCCCGGATCTGCCCAATCCTCTGAATATTTATACCGGTCTAGCTTAACGGCATTCAGAAGCTTGTGCTCCGCACTCAGGGTGAAAAGGCTGCTCACTCTTTCAGCAAAACTTTCGTCTTGCACAATGACAACTTTATCACTTCCACTAGGAGTTTTTGCCTTGATTAACAGGACATCCAGAATGGCGGTTCCATCAGAAAAGGCTTGAAATTGACCGTGCTCATCGGTTTTCGTTTCAAACACCTGCTCCTCAGTATTGATGAGCCACACTCTGGCCTTCTTTACCGGCTTTCCATCCTCATA
>JBHHWW010000150.1:0-2833 GCA_046756725.1 Nitrospiria bacterium
CGGAAAAACATGCTATCGACAGCGAGTCTCCGGCTTTCGTATCAGATCCAGACAGGGCCTTCGTTTTTTGTCCGTTACCTCTGGCAAAAAAACCACTCCAATCTCCCTTCTGCCGCGCCGATTGACCTGGCCAGCCTGAGTACAGGGCAGGCAGAATCACTGGGGTCCTACCAACGATCCATTTTTACGTTTGGCGCAACCGTCAATTCGGATTTAAAGCGGCCTTACCCGCGCTGGAAAAATCTCGGAAAACGGCTCTCCGTCAGTCTGACAACAGGCTACTTCCGCCCCTCACTGAAAAACTTGAACCGGATTCTCGCCGATCCACAACGGGTCATCATCGAAGACCCCAATCACCTCCTTCCCTCCAACCCGGATTTCACGTCTGATGAAAAAAATCTTCGCGTCAGCGGCATCGGAGGAAGCACGAGTATCGGATTTGAAACAGAATGGGAATTCAGCAAAAAACACGGCCTGGTCTTCAGCGTTTCAGAATGGCAAAATGCAGCCGTCGCACAAGATACGATCCCCCTGCTTCTCTCCCCCACGGATCCCGCCATCTTCGTACCCCGCTTCGCACGGTATAACCTGACCATCAATCAATATTTCCTGAGCTGGCGCTATTCCCTCCTGAACAAGCGGGAAAAAGGCCGGTTTTATTTTGATTTCGGTCTGCTCGGCGGGACCACCTCAACGCTGAGAATGGATGCCCTTGTGAAAGTCCAGAACAACCCCGTGGGAAACCCTTTTGTCTCGCTCGGTTCTGCAGAAGCCCGGGGGAACAGTTTTTTAACACGGCTTGGCATCGGCGGCTCCGTTTTTATCCGTCCGTGGTTTTCTGTGGGGCTCAACATCAACTACCTCTGGGGAAATGTCGCACGCCTCACGGTCAAACGGGAATTTCCGGCTGATTTCCGGATTATCCCGGCGGGCCTTCCCGGATTGACAGACAATGCCTGTTTTCGTCTGGTCGATACCCAGATAGACGGAGAACTCCTTGTCGAAGCCCAATGTCAGAGAGATGAAGTCAAAGAAGGCACGCAATTAAGACCCCTTAAAATCGGACTGGATGGATTTGCGGCGAATCTTGCCTTCAACTTCCATTTCGGGGACGGCGTCGCAGGAAAAACCGCTTTTGAGAAATGGATGGCGCTGAAATTTGACGACGAAGAAACAGCTTTCTCGCGCAGATGGACATCCGGCCTCAAAATAGACGGGTCACTCAAAAGTGAAACGGCCTACCGGATTCACCAGCCGGTTTCATTTACCAAGGCGCTGACACTCTTCCGCTTCAATGCCCGCACCCCTGTTTCCGGAAAATCCGAACTGACGGCGCGATTCAGGGGGTTTTACGACGCCATCTATGATCTGGTGGATATCGACACGATCAGTCCCAGACGTTTTCCAAACACCGTTTTAACCACGCTTCCTGCCATACCCACACCGGAAGAGGTGGCCGCCGTGAATATCAACAACTCACGAAATGTCTCCATCACCCGACACCGGCTTGAAATGCGGGAACTCTTCCTGGATCTCCACTACAACCATCTGGACATTCGACTCGGTCGGCAAATTGTGCAATGGGGGGTCGTCACAGGGTCCCGGGTGACCAATGAAATCAATCCCTTCGACTTTTCTGAATTTATTTTAAGAGACTTTGAAGACCGGTTCATCCCGCTTATGATGGTGAAGGCTGATTTTTATAATACGGATGACCGCCTTGAATTTATCTGGATTCCCGAAGTGGTGCCCCACAAACCGGCCCCCAGCGGATCGGAATTTGAGCAGTTTCAGATTCTAGACGGATTTAAAAAACCGAAATCTTTTCTGGATTCTTCTCTTTCCTTCGATTTAAGCGCTTTTGGCAACAGTGAATTTGCCGTCCGCTACATCAAATCTTTTCTCGGCTATGAAGTCGCTTTCAGCGGGTTCTACGCCTGGGACGATTTCCCTTCGAGCTTCAGAAATATCAGCGGCGGCTCAGGGGGTTTTGGCGCCGCCCCCGGCGTCACCTTTTCACCCAGACTCAAACGGGTCACAACCCTTGGCACCACCTTTTCAAAAAACTTTGGCAAGATCGTGTTAAACGCAGAATACGCATTTGTTTTCGGAAAGTTTTTCGGCACCTTACTCGAAGTCGTGCCTTCTGAAACGTCCAATACGGGAACTGCCGCACAAAACCCCTTGCAGGGTGAACTCCAGCGGGAGTATATGAAATATGCCGTGGGTCTCGACTTCAGCCTTTTCAGTACGCCCCTTTCAGTTCAAATTCTGCAGCAATTTATTCTGGATTGGAACCGGTCCATACTACAGGACAGACTGGACACCGTGGCCGCTTTATTCGTGAGAAAGGCCTTCTTAAATGAAGGCCTCGTCATACAGATGCTGACGCTTTATTTCATCAACGAAGCGGATTTTCTCTTTAGGCCCGTGCTTGAAGCGCGCTTGACGGACAATACCAAGCTGCGCTTCGGGTCAGATCTTTTTATCGGAGACCGCGGGTCAAATGTCGGCGAGTTTGATTTCATCGGTTTTTTCAAAGACAGTGATCGCCTCTATCTGGAGCTTATTTACAGTTTTTAGACAGCGCCATTTCACGGCAGACACCTACGTGATCAAACTGTTGCCGTCTGAAATAGGATAATTCTGTCTCATGACATTTTCTTAAGAAGCAACATTTTAGATTCCAAAAACCTGTTTTAGAGGTTAATCTGATCCCCATGCCTTTAAGCTGGAATGAAATACGTGCCCGTGCCGCCAAATTTTCCGATGAGTGGAAAGACGCTCATTACGAAAAGGGGGAAACGCAGACATTTTACAACGAGTTTTTCGA
>JBHHWW010000151.1:0-2825 GCA_046756725.1 Nitrospiria bacterium
AAACTTTGTCCAGTCTGTCGTACTGATTTCGATTATTTCAGCCGTCATCATCCAATCCACAGGAGACAGCTTATCAAGAGGAATCGGGATGATGGCCGCCATGTCTGTTATCCGGTTTAGAACAAACTTCAAAGACCCTCGCGACACGCTTTTTTTGTTCGCATCAATTGCTGCGGGCATTTCTTGCGGTGCGTATGCTTTCGCCGTGGCAATCGTCGGCACACTGGGATTCTCCCTGGCCTCGATCATCCTTTATTATTCACCCCTTGGACCCACAAGTTACTTTGACGGAATGCTTCGATTTAACATGACCATTCATCATGAAGAACAAAAAAAATTGGACATCATCATGAATCAATATTGTCGGGCTTTCGCCTTGGTCACTTTAAGAGAAATTGAACAGGGTCATCGCATGGACTATGCGTATCATATTAAACTACGAAAAAATATGTCTTATGACAATCTTCTCGTGAGTCTTAAAACACTCAACAATATTCAGGGTCTGGGGTTGATGATGCAGGAAGCCACCGTCGATTTGTAAAGGAAAGACTTTATAATGGTACAAAAAAAACTACTTCCCTTTATTTGGGGATTATCCATACTGGGCTTGGTGTTCCTGTCAGATTTTTTTCGTAGTGAATCTATCCATTTTTTTGGGATTGCGGACGATCGAGAACAAATGATTTCCTTTCAATATCCTGTTGAAATCGTTCGTATTTTTACGCTTGAAGGGAAACAGGTTAATCAAGACATGAAAGTTTTAGAAGTTAAGCGAGGAGATTTAACATCTAAAATGGATATTATTGATGAGGAAATAAAAACACTGGAAGCAAGGGAAAACGAATCAAATAAATCCATACAAAGTAAAATAAATAGTCTCCTTGCTGAAAAACAGGCATCATCAGCCAATATTGATCTTCAAATTCACCAAATTGAACTTCGAATAAAGCAGAATCAGGCCTTATTGGAAGGGATTTCAGGCACAAAAAGCGACACCAGTGCGATCACTCCAGACATGGTTGAGATCAGTCATTTAAAGAAAAAACGTTTATTTTTACTGAAGTCAATCGATGCCCAAATAGACAATCTTCAATCCCAGTTAAATTCAGAACATCGTCCCGTCAATTCCAGAATTGCAGCGCTTCGGGAACAAAAGCTCGAACTACAACGTCAGGGAAGTGCTTTAAAAGTCTCTGCAAAGTTTTCGGGGCGGATCAGCAGCATCAATTACAAGCCGGGTGAATTGGTACCCCCTTTCCAAACGGTCATGTCAGTACATAGTCTTATTCCACGCTATATAAAAGGCTACATCCATGAGAACATTCTCAATGATGTTAAAATCGGTCAAAAAGTATGGGTCACGTCTACAACGCAATCGACCAAAAATTCACTTATTGAAGGAATCGTCGAAAGCGTCGGAAACCGAATTGTAGAATATCCCCTCAGACTGAAAAAAAATCCAACCCTGCCCGCGTGGGGCCGGGAAGTCGTCGTTCGGCTGGAAAAAGACCACACATTGCTTTTCGGCGAGAAGGTGGATGTCCTTTTAGAACCACCAACTTCTTTGCCCCAACGTCTTGAAATTTCTTTTGCCGACAGCGCAGGTGCACGAGCACTCCAGGCCACCAATGAAAGAAAGATCATTCGATCCAATGATCCGACAATAGAAAGTATCCAGGTTGAAGCATCAGGTATTTTATGGAACGAAAAAAAAGGACATTATCTGCTCGTCAGCGATGAAGAAATCGATCAAAATCCGGGCGTTTTCATCATGAACAAGCGTGGAGCGATTACTTCCAGATTAATTTTTTCAGAAAATACACGCATTGATGACCTTGAAAGTATCAGTCGTGACGGAGAAAATATCTTTATTGCTGCTTCCTTATCGCACAACCGAAAGGGCCGTCTCAAAGCAAAACGAAGAAAACTTATCCGCTTTAATTATAACGATCAAGGGATACTTGAGCAGGATGAAGTGGATCTTTATGCAGTATTAGACCGGTTGTCACAAAACAGCCCTCCTTCTGAGATGACACGGTTTTTATCGGATGCAATCAATCATCAGGCAATGGACATTGAAGCGCATATGGTGGTGAATAACAACCTCTATCTCGGTTTTAAAGCGCCATTGGACCTCCAGGGGAACACCGTTATTCTCGAACTTTCCGACATCAATAAATTGTTCTCAGAACAAAAGATAGATGGACGAATATGGCAGACGGTTCAAATGCTGTCCCCTGAAACAGGAGAAAAAACGCGTTTATCAGATATGCTGATGCTGAAAGAGAGTCTGTTATTAACGAGTGTGGTCCGTTCTTCCCAGAAGTCTCGCAGTTATTTATGGCGCTATTCTCTTCAGGATAAAAGTTTGACGAAAATAAAAACGTTTCCGGGTTTGAAATTAGAAGGGATTTCACCTTCTTCAGATGGAAAATCACTCATGATTGTCTTTGATGAAGGAGGGGGAGAACCGTCTCAATACCAATCCATCCCTTTTTCTCTTAATTAGAAAGGCTCAATGTTAAATCGGATACAATTCTCTCTTGTTTTAGCGCTTCTTGTTTCTACACCAACAACGACATTTTCTGACACATCCATTCCAGCTTTTTTATTGAAGGCTGTGGACGATGCCCAAGCCTTTCTTGTAAATAGAGACAGCTCCCCACTCTCTGCGCAAACCTCCTTGATTGACAGTGCTGAATTTCGCTGGAATATTGATATTGATCTTGGCAATAAGAAAGACAATGAAACGGCTTATGAGCTACGTTTAAAACCCAAAGCCTATGGGCAACGTGAAGCAGAACAAAAGATTTTAGCGCTACATA
>JBHHWW010000152.1:0-2814 GCA_046756725.1 Nitrospiria bacterium
CAGTTATAAACCTTGAAGAAGTATATATTGAAAACATTAATTAGGCAATGCACTCTTCTATCTGCCAGCGTTGCTTATCGATATCAGCAATTGTTTTTGCAGAAAGGGAAAAGATGAGCAGGTGCCATCTTTTGGCAACGAATCAAGCGTTTTCCAACCAAGTGATAAAGCCTGTGTCTGGGCGGAAAGATTTAAGATGACATCTCGAAGAGAATTGCGACCTGAAAGATGAGCCATCATCAGGGCGGCAAACCGAGACCAACGAGAAGCGCTACGAAATTTTCGGCCCGAATGATGGCGTTTGGCAAGGGATTCGAATTCATGTCCAGGTCCTGTTTTAAAATGTGAGAAAAGAGTGTATTATTGTGAGCCATGGCCTAATTCTCCTTTTTGATTCAATGAGTTATCGCAAAACCCATTTTAACAATTTGGCTCGGAATCAGGCCATCTTTTTCCTCGCTTAACAGGACAGTAGTACTTCCTCCAGAAGTGTTTCCAGTTGAAAAATCTCCCAGTCGACGACTTTGTTGAGTTTGACAAGGGGATCACCGCCTTTGTCCAATTCTCAAATCGAAGTTGCCATCCAAAAAGCCCGCTTTGTCTCATTGTATAATCCTCCCTCAAATTTATTGCTAAAAGGGATTATAAAATTTAACGAACAGAAAATGAACCTGTTTTTAGAGGGGCCATAAAGCTTTAGATTGCAAAAAAAGATACGGATGTGCTAATAATGTATATATTTTTTAACTTCAGGGTGAAAGGGGTGTATAAATGTCGCTACAGAAGGTAGGTCGATCCTTAAGAAAGTTTTTTCTGGGATTGAGATCATTCCGAATAGGAAGCTTAGATTTGTGGGCAGAAGTCAATGATAAGAAAGCAGGGTATATCTTCTTCGCTCTTATCAATCTTTTTTCACTCTTCTTAGCCTTTTCTCCGGTCAATGCGGCTCCTTCATCGTTCATCGCAGAAATCGTGGCGGTGATCGATGGCGATACCATTAAAATCCTGAAGTCCCGTCAAGTCATCACCGTGCGTCTTGATGGCATTGACGCCCCAGATAAGGAACAACGGTATGCTGAAGAGGCAAAGTCTTTTATAGAATCAATTGCCTTTGGGAAAAAAGTTGTCGTCAATTGGCGTGGGGATGATCAAAATAAAATGGTCCTTGCTGAAGTTATTCTTGATGATGGGCGAAGCCTAAATAGGGAGGTTGTCAAGGCAGGATTTGCATGGTGGTATCGAAACCACTCGGAAGATCTCTCCCTTTGGCGTCTGGAGGGCCAAGCGCGTGAAAAAAAACTTGGTTTATGGTTGGGCGAGGGGCCGATCCCTCCATGGGAATTTAGGGAGGGGAAGCGTTCAAAAAGATAGGAAGTCTCCTCGGCGAAGCAACGGCACGCTTTTTCACTATGTTTAAGTGGACCGCCTTTGGCGGTCCACTTATCGTTTGCTGTTGAGTAAACTCGAACGCCGGCGTTAGAATAAAGTAAATTTGCTCATGAAACATTTTATACATGCCATCCTGCAAGGTGGTCCAGAATGGGTATTAAAAGAATGTGTGCAAAGAGACAGTTGCTCATCTTTGTTGTCACGCTTCTTCTCCTTCCTGTGATTGGCCGGCACCTTGGAAAAGCAGTTCAAGAATTTCCAGCAGAGGCAGCAGGGGAAGATATTTTCCTTGCCCGGCAAGATTCGGATTTCCTACGTAAGCAGGGACTTGTCTTTGTTGAAGGTGGCTGTTTTGAAATGGGCGACATTTTTGGTGTCGGACGAGACGATGAGAAACCGGTGCATGAGGTCTGTGTTGATGACTTTTATATGGCGAAATACGAGGTAACCGTTGGAGAGTTCAAGGCATTTGTCGCCGATACAGGATATAAAAACAGATGCTGAAAAAGAAGGTGGATGTCTTTATTGGAGGAGAAGGGGCTGGCGAAAGGATACGACGGTCACCTGGAGCCGCCCGGGATTTTCCCAGACAGATCGGAATCCCGTCACCTGTGTCAGTTGGAATGACGCCAATACCTACCTGACTTGGAAGAGAGAGAAAACCGGATTGTCCTACCGCCTGCCGACCGAAGCGGAGTGGGAATACGCAGCAAGAAGCAGGGGAAAAAGAGAATCGTTGGCGGGAACAGGAAACACCTTAGAGATTGATGGCTATGCATGGTTCCGGCAAAATTCCGAGGGGAGACCTCACCCAGTTGGTCAGAAGAAACCAAATGGGCTCGGCCTCTATGACATGAGCGGTAATGTCTGGGAGTGGGTAGCGGATCAATACCATGCAGCAGGCTATTACCAGCATAGCCCGAGGAAGAATCCGAAAGGACCTGTCTCGGGAAAGGGATATGTCATCCGGGGCGGTTCCTGGTATGTCATCCCGAAGGGCATCCGAACAGCACACCGAAACTGGACTTATTCCTACAAGCGCTATACCAGCCTCGGATTTCGTCTTTCCTTGTAGAAAAGTGCAGACTATTCACCCAAGCTACTTGGGTGTTGAGTGCTTCAGCGGGATAATTTATTTCCGGACTTCGGATTGCTGAGTAAGATTCCCCTAGCCTGGATTTTCACTTTACTAGGTAAGGATGTGTTACCGGGTAGAGAAGGAGATGTCGGGAGAAGCGCAGCAGACAACCGTAATTTTATTGAAGCGGTGATGTGGATTGGGCGCAATGGGACAGGATGGCGTTCGCTTCCAGAGGCTTACGGAAAATGGGCGACGGTTCATAAACGTTTCATTCGTTAAAGATCCATGCTGCAAGTGATCGAAATGGCAAGTCCCATCCGTTTTATTTTAACGGCGGGGCAGTG
>JBHHWW010000153.1:0-2789 GCA_046756725.1 Nitrospiria bacterium
GCTGAAATGAGTGTTCTGGCATTTTGACATAGATTTTTAAAAACACTATAATTTTCCCTTTTCCCTTCCTTAAAGCAAGGTCTCATTGCAAAAGTTTATTCGTAATTTTTCGATCATTGCCCACATTGATCATGGGAAGTCCACACTGGCAGATCGCCTTCTGGAACACGCAGGCGCAATCACGCCGCGTGAGGCCAAAGATCAGATCCTTGACGATATGGATTTGGAACGGGAGCGCGGGATTACGATTAAGGCGCGTGCTGTCCGGTTGAAATACAATGCGCAAGATGGTCATGACTATATCTTTCATTTAATTGATACGCCGGGACATGTTGATTTTACCTACGAAGTCTCCAGAAGTCTGGCGGCTTGTGAGGGAGCGCTGCTTATCGTCGATGCTTCTCAGGGGGTTGAAGCACAAACCATTGCGAATACCTATCTGGCATTTGATTGCAATTTGGAAATCATCCCTTTAATAAATAAAGTAGATCTTCCCAGTGCGGATATTGAAAAAACAAAATCGGAAATTGAAGACATTCTCGGGATTGATGCTTCTGGTGCAATTGCGACCAGTGCAAAAGAAGGATTGGGGATTGAGTCGGTGATGGAGGCCGTTGTTTCACGCGTCCCACCCCCGTCGGGGAAGGAAGATATGCCGCTTCAGGCGCTGATCATTGATTCATGGTTTGATAACTATCAAGGGGCTGTCGTTCTTGTGAAAATTGTGAATGGGCATGTTAAAAAAGGGATGAAAATTCAATTGATGTCCAGCAAGAAGGAGCATGATGTGCTTTCTCTCGGTTTTTTTGTGCCTAAGCAGACGGAGGTGGATGCCCTTTCTGTCGGAGAAGTCGGTTATCTGGTCTGTGGTATCCGGGATGTGGGCGAGGCGAAAATCGGGGATACAGTGACTGAAGCGACCCGTCCGGCATCGATGCAGATTGCCGGCTACGAGGAAGTCAAACCCATGGTATTTTGTGGCCTCTATACCATTGACACCGATCGGTTTGAGGATCTTCGTGACGCCCTTGAAAAACTTCGTTTGAATGATTCCTCATTTCAATATGAACCTGAAACCTCACTTGCCCTTGGATTTGGATTTCGCTGTGGATTTTTAGGACTGCTTCATATGGAAATTATCAAAGAACGTCTCGAAAGAGAGTATCGTCTCTCTCTCATCGGGACCGCGCCGACTGTGATTTACAAGGTCACAAATAAGAAAGGAGCAATCCTTGAAATAGACAACCCGGCGAAGCTTCCCCCTGTCGGGCAGATTTCCGGTTTCCAGGAGCCTTACATCAACGGGGTCATTATCACAAAGAGTGATTTTTTGGGCCCGATTTTAAAGCTCTGTCAGGAACGGCGCGGAACACAGAAAAACCTGAAATATCTGGATGCGAATCGCGTGATGATTACCTATGAACTCCCGTTAAATGAGGTCGTTCTTGATTTCTATGACCGCTTGAAGTCATTGTCGAAAGGCTATGCATCTTTTGATTATGAACTCAGCGGATACAAAGACGCGGAACTGGTGAAAGTCGATCTCATGTTGAATGGGGAGGCCGTCGATGCCCTTTCGTTTATCACAGATCGAAAAAAAGCGTATCAGAGTGCGCGCCTCCTGACTGAAAAAATGAAATCTCTCATCCCAAGACAGATGTTTGAAGTGGCGATTCAAGCGGCAATCGGTTCCAAGATTATTGCACGACAGACCGTGAGCGCACTGAAAAAAAATGTAACAGCGAAATGTTATGGTGGAGATATTACCCGAAAGAGGAAATTATGGGAGAAGCAGAAGGAAGGCAAGAAACGGATGAAGCAGGTCGGTCGGGTGGAAATCCCGCAGGAAGCATTTCTGGCCGTTTTGAAAATAGGGGACTAGATCTGGCAGACGAACCAAAAACAAAATCAACTTTTCGGGAATATGCAGAAACCCTTGTCATTGCCATTTTTCTGGCGCTTTTTATCCGGACATTTGTTGTGCAGGCATTTAAAATCCCGTCGGGTTCAATGATTCCGAGCTTGCAAATCGGAGATCATATTCTGGTGAGTAAGTTTATCTATGGATTAAAAATTCCCTTCACAGACATTGTCGCGATTCCGATAAAACGCCCTGAAAGAGGGGATGTGATCGTTTTCCGGTTTCCAAAAGATGAATCCAAGGACTTTATTAAGAGGGTCATCGGTATTCCGGGGGACACGATTGAAGTGAAGGAAAAAGCGCTTTTTTTAAATGGGGTCCGACAGATTGAACACTACACGAACCTTGAAGAAGATGCAGGGTCTTTGAGACTCATGCCGGGTCGAGATAATTTTGGTCCCGTTACCGTGCCGGATAATGCCTATTTTGTGATGGGCGATAACCGGGATCATAGCCTGGACTCTCGTTTCTGGGGTTTTGTTGATTTTTCAAAGATTAAAGGAGAAGCCTTTTTTATTTACTGGTCCTGGGACAAAGAAGCTTCGGCGGTTGAAGGTATTAATGGGTGGCCTCGGTGGGATCGATTCGGGACCATGATCCGTTAGGAAATAAAGCAGAATGACAGAACAGGAAACTTTTAAAACGGCTTTAAGTCAATTCCCTGGGCATCGTGTCCTGGTTCTTGGAGACTTGATGCTGGATCATTATATCTGGGGGACCGTGAAGCGGATTTCTCCTGAAGCGCCTGTTCCTGTTGTCGAGGTAAACTCGGAATCGGTTCGTCTGGGGGGGGCGGCAATGTCCTGAACAATGTCCTTGGGTTGGGCGGCGAAGGGACGCTCTGCACGCTCATTGGGTCAGACGATGC
>JBHHWW010000154.1:0-2779 GCA_046756725.1 Nitrospiria bacterium
ATGAAACGATTTGTTTGCCAATCATATCGACAAAGGTTTTGAAGACGACTTGATCGTAAGCTTCTTTGTGCTTTCCTAAAAAAGTCAGCGCATCAAAAGGCGTGAAGGCTTTTTTGTAGGCACGCTTTGTTGTGAGCGCGTCGTAGATATCAATAATCGAAGAGATTCTGCCGAAAAGATCGATTTGGTCTCCTTCCAGTTTGTTGGGATAACCTTTCCCATTTAATTTTTCATGGTGTTGAAGGAGGGGAGAGAAGACTCTTTTGGGAAGTTCTTTATGTTCTTTTAATATGAGATAACCCCGCGTCACATGGTTTTTTACCTCCGTAAATTCCTGATCCGTCAGTTTCCCCGGCTTGTTGATCAGACTGGCCGGGACCTTGCTTTTTCCTACATCGTGAAGCATCCCGCCCATGGACAGGTCGAAGAGGTCTTTTTTATTGAGGCCAAGCGCTATTCCCAAAGCAATTGAAAGGGTGCAAACATTGAGTGAATGGACGTATGTGTAGTAGTCATAACTATTGATTTTCATCAGGCCATAAAAAGAAGACTTGTTATTCAGAACATTATTGATCAGTTCATTGACGGCCTGTTTTGAGGCCTTGACTGTTGCCCCGCTTCTGGGGTTGTCCAGTAAATCCTTGGCAACCAGTTTAGAATTTTCCAACACAATCGCAGTGTGGCTTCTGGATGTCACATCATTATAGCCAGTCATTTTTTTTGAGGCGAGCATTTCAAGAAACTGTTTATAGGCACTTACATCGTGTTTAGAAATCAAGATATTTTTTTGACTTGTGGTGTCTTCTCCGTTGGAGAAAAAGTCATTTTCCGGAATAGGGCTTTCTGCTTTTACGATGGGGGAGAGGGAACGATTCTGTTCAAGATAGAGGTCGAATGGAATCTTCAGCCCGGGGGAAAAAATTTGCGCGTTGACGGGAATGAAGTTCTGAAGATAATGAAGGTAGTCCTTTACTTTTTTTCTTGATTCAAAACCAGCGGAAAGCTCCTTTTTAGACCGTTCCCGCTCCTCTTCTGTATCTTCTTCATATTGTAGAAGCGCGGCTTTTGCGGAGGCAGGGATGTAGACATCTTTAATCTCATCAGCATCCAGATCGTGTTGTACTTCTGAATGAAAAGGGAGGTTTTTTTCAAGATAGAGATGATGTTCTGTTCCTTTCAGAAGATAAAGTTCAAACGGCAAAATGGTATTGACGATAAAGTGATCGACAGGAATACGAATATACTCAACTTTTTTTTGATAAGCAGAGGGATCAATCCCTTTTTGTGTGTCGATAGACACTTCCTCAATGCCGTGATCTTTCAGCATCTGAATCTGTTTTTGGGATGTTATTTTGAAACGATGCCGAACAAACGGGGTGGAAAACCAGCTTTGATCAATCTTTTCGATATAGGCGCCGACCCGAAGGCCGCCTACCGCAACTTTTTTAATCAAAGGTCTAAACTCATTTAAATGAGGATTGTTGTCCGGTTAAGAATATAGAGGCACCGCAGGTTTAAGGAATTGTTCAACTTCTTTCGCCGGCAGCGGACGGCTGATCAAATAACCTTGAATCTGCTGACAACCTTGTTCTTTTAGCATTGCGAATTGCTCTATATTTTCGACGCCTTCAGCAATTGTATGGAGACGCAGGCTGTGTGCCAGGGAAATAATGGCCTGCGCAATTGCGGCATCCGTTGCATTCTCTGTAATCCCCCTGACAAAACTTTGATCGATCTTTAAAGTATTCAAGGGGAATTGCTTTAAATAACTCATGGAGGAATAGCCTGTTCCAAAATCATCCATTGAAATTTTTAAACCTACCCCCTGCATTTTTCTCAATATTGACGTTGTTTTTTTGATGTTTTGCATGATGGTTGTTTCCGTAATTTCTATCTCAAGCCATTCGGGCCCGAGCCCGCTCTCATCAAGCATCTGACAGATGTTATTTAAAAGATCTTCTTGCATAAACTGTCGGCCTGACAGATTTACCGCAATTTGGATCGGGTCAAACCCTGCTTTTTGCCAGGCAATGGATTGGGTGCAGGCTTGTTTTAAGACCCAGTTCCCAATTGGGACAATCAAATCCGTTGCTTCTGCCAGAGGGACAAAATCTCCGGGTGGAACGAGGCCTTTTCCAGGGAGTTCCCATCGAAGCAAGGCCTCAAATCCAATGATTTTTTCAGTTTGAATGTCCATTTGGGGTTGGTAGTAGAGGATCAGCTCGTTCTGTTCCAATGCGTTTTGGAGCTTGCCTTCCAAACTCAGATGTTTAAGCGCTCGGGCATTCATTGATTTTGTGTAAAACTGAAACCCGTTTTTCCCCATTTTTTTCGCTTGATCAAGGGCGGTACCCGCATGTTTCAAGAGCATTTCAAAGTGATCCCCATCTTCGGGATAGATTGCAATCCCGATACTGCTGGTCATGAAACACGCATTCCCTCTAATCCTGAGCGGGCGAGATAAAATATTTGAGATGCGCTTTGCAATATTGATCAACGATTCTTTTTTGTCCAGGTTCGTGATCAAGACTGTAAACTCATCCCCTCCGAATCGTGCAATCGGCGCCGGTTCGTTCATGCCGCCAAGACCTCTGGCAACAAAATCATAACCGCGCAAGTGCTTCACCAATGCATCAGAGATTAATTTCAATAGGTCATCCCCTGCAGAATGTCCCAGCGTGTCATTGATTCGTTTGAAGCGATCCAGGTTTAAATACAAGAGCGCGAACCGGGTGTCATGCCGCTCAGCCTGATGGATTGCCTGCTGAGTGTATTCTTT
>JBHHWW010000155.1:0-2768 GCA_046756725.1 Nitrospiria bacterium
TGAAGCAGAACAAAAGGTTTTAGCGCTACATAAGCAACACGATGATAATACATATGAAAAAGCGCTAAATAATGCGCTCTATAAGCGCTACCGTCGTTTGCTGAGTTTAATAGAAAAAGGGAATAAAACCAGATCCCTATTCCAGTTCATCGAATTAAAAGAACAAGAAGTTCAATTTTATCGCAATCTGGTACAGAGCAAAGATTTTAAGGCAAGGAAACTATTGGATACAGAAATTTCTTTGGAAAAAACCCGAGGATTGGCGACTTTGCAATTGCGTCACTTGAACTTTATTCAGGAAGAAATGGGGTTTTCGATTGACACTTCAACCTCCTTGCTTTCTCCAGAAAAACCATTGCAATTCCTATCATTCCCGGAAATAAAAAGAGTCATGAACCAATCCCTTCGACCCCTGAAAAATCCAGATGTCCTATCATCCCGACTCGATTTTGAATTGGAAAAATCGATGAATCAATCTGTAAAAGCGAAAGAAAAGCTCGGCATTGATTTGCTGACGTTTCAATATAACGAAAACCGTGGCGAAGATGTTGTCTCTTTTACAGTAGGGTTCAATATCCCCATTGGAGAAAATTTTCGTGCTTCGGAAAGCTTTTATGATGTCATAGAAGCGGAATCAAGACTGATCTCCCGTCTGGAAACAATTGAGAGATTGCTACAGGATCAGCGACATCAACTCCATTTGCTCTCACTTGAAAATAACTTTCTCCTCACCCACATCCAGGGACTTGAAGTTCGAATATCAAAACCTTATGCGATGAGTGATCCTGAGCTTCTTTTTTCACTGAAACATGAGAAAATCAGTCATGAAAAGGAACTTTTCGCAACAAAATTAAAGGCAGTTCACCTTTACCTCAACTTTCTAAATTTGTCGGGAATGCTGGGAAAACCACCGTTGCGTAACTGGATCCAAGAGGGTCATCCTCTGCTGTCAGCTAAATAGGGAACGAAGCGCCATGTCAGAAATTATCCATCTCCCCCCTGTCATGGAGCGGTATGAAATAAAATACTTGATTCCCTGGTCCTACGTTGAACCCATCACGCAATTCATTCGCCCGTATTGCTCAATGGACTACCACTCTATGCAGGCAAAGACTGAGAACTATTTTTATTTAGTGAACAATCTCTATTTTGACACGCCAGGGTATGAATTTTTAAAACAGAGAATATCGGGCAAGCAAATCCGCTTTAATATGCGCGTCCGCACATATGGTGACGGGGAAAAGCCTCCTTATTTTTTAGAGGTAAAACATCGGACTGGCATTCAGGCAGTCGTAAAAAAATTCCGGGGAACGGCCCATCAAGGGGAATGGCCTCACCTCCTGACAGATCCAGCTTATCGCGTCCCGGAATCTGATGACGAAAAAGACAAAACCAATAAAAAATTATTCCTGCATCTGGCCATCAGCTATGCCATTAAGCCAATCATTCTTACCCAATACAAAAGAAGGGCTTTTTTTTCAACTATCGATGAATATGCCCGCATCACCATGGATGCGGATATGAAATATCGGACGCAGGATAATTACGATTTGAGCACGGATCATGGCATGAATAATTACGACAATGAAACGATCTATTCGCCCGGCACGCAAGATCTGGGAAGTGTGGTCCTTGAACTGAAAGCGCCAGTAGGGCAAGTCCCACTCTGGATGCTCGATCTGATACGGCATTTCGAACTGAAACAACAGGGTTTCTCAAAATATGTCAGCAGCACACTGGTTTCTATGTATGACAATGGCAATTGGTATATGCCTTCTGACAGAATGTTCAATCTCTAAATACCTAGATACGAAGCCTGCCTACTTCACTTTTTGAAGAAATCATAGGAAAATTTTTCTCTTGCTGTTTTTTTTCTTAGGGAAAGCGAGAAGCGCCTCTTAATCTGATGGGTACCATCGGAAACGATCAGGACAATATCAAAAGAACCCCCTGCTGAATACTGATGAACCGGATCCATATCTGTAGCGATCTTTGAACCATCACCAAAATCCCAACGATAGGACAACTTTGCCCCTTCCGGGTCACTGGCATTGGCTGAAAATTGAACAGACAGAGGGTTATTTCCGTTGCCCGGTTCGCCACTCGGGGCGACTGATGGAGGCAGATCAACCCCCTTGACCTGAATTTCGAAGGTGTTAATAGATTTTTTTCCATGCTCATCGGTAACGGTCAAGATGGCGGTGTAGTACCCGGAATTCCGATAGACATGGCTAAAAATACCCAGGTTACTCCTGTTTTCAACGCCGCTTGACGGATCACCAAAATTCCAGACGTGGTCCAACCGTCCCCCTTCCGGATCCGAACTGGGCGAGGCATCAAACCAGACTTTCAGCGGTGCAAGCCCTGAAGAGGGGGAAACAGAAGCCTTGCCAATGGGTGGCAGATTGATAACAACGGAGAGACGCATGGTATCAACCTTGCTCATCATTTTGCCATCACTGACTTTTAGAGAAAAAAGATATTCTCCTGCTTTATCCGGCACAAATTTCAGTTTGGCCAGGGTGCTGTCTTTAAGCAATTCTTCGCTGCCCACAGGAGCCGAATCGATCGCCCATTGATATGACGTAATTGAATCTCCGTCAGGATCATAAGATTTAGTACCATCCAGAACAATCGATTTTTCCAAGGGGATTTTTTTATCCGAGCCAGAATCAGCAATCGGCGGTTTGTTCTGACTTTCAGTACAAGTGAAATGAAAAATCGATTTATCCAACACCAAGTTAGAGGGTGCGACATTGCAAGGTCCT
>JBHHWW010000156.1:0-2760 GCA_046756725.1 Nitrospiria bacterium
TAGGCCTGGCGTGTATTCGCATTTCTGATCTGCGCGGTGAAGAACTCAAGAAAGACCCGCTGTGCAGATTCACCCAGATCGGCCAGGACCGCTGGAAGCTGTGAAAAAGGTTCTGATGGTTGTGTTGGCAGGTTTTCGTCCATACAAAAGCCCTTCTGTCATGAAGGACCTATTATATCTCATAAACGACGTTATGAGATAGTCTAAAGTGCTTTAAAAGGAATTAATTTTTACACGAGTTGAAATCACCTTTGTCTGGGGTATTTACCAATGACTCGGTCTATAGTGGTTTATAAATCGTCGAATCTTCTGAAAAACACGGAGGGTTACACTTCTCCAAGAGATTAATCAACGACCACCCCGTTTGGATAAGAGATTTACCACTTTTGGATGATTCCTTTGCCGTGCATTGTCGAGCGGGGTCCGGCCTCCATTATTTTTTTCGTTGATCCTCGCTTCTTCGTTGATAAGAAGTTTGATTATATCTATCTTGCCGGAGCTTGCCGCATAGTGGAGGATGGTATTTCCATGCTGATCTGACAAAAATACATTCGCGCCCTCTTTGAGGAGAAGTTCGGCAAGTTCTAAAGTCTTTGCATGATGTAACGGAGTTGCCCCTGATCCGTCTTTCGCATTAACTTTTGCCCCCCTTTCAAGAAAGAGCTTTGCAATTTTTTCTTTCCCGAATTGTGCTGCAAGGTGTAGCGGGGCACCGAACATCCCCGCCATGTTAACATTAGCTCCCTTTTCAATGAGAAACTGTGCAACTTCAACCTGTCCAGAAACTGCCGCATTGTACAACGGGTTGCTGCCAAACTTATCTTTTGCATTAGGATTTGCGCCGTTTTCTATAAGAAGCTTCGCCATTTCGATCTTCCCATAACCAGCTGCTTGGTGCAGTGGGGTGCCTCGACGGCCGCTCACGTGGACATCGGCTCCTGTGTCGATGAAAAACTTGGCAATCTCTACCCTCCCCAAGATTGACGCCCGATGCAGTGGAGTATGACCCTCCTTATCTGTTGTATGAACAGCCGCACCTTTGGTGACGAGGATTTTGGCAACGCCTAGCACTCCCTTTTGTATGGCACTGTAGAGTGGAGTCCGATTGATAGCATCTTTTGCATCTACTTTAGCCCCATTGGCAATGAGCAGCTTAACGACTTCCCGGTTACCTGAAGCGGCAGCTTTATGGAGTGGCGTTTTTCCGCTCTTATCTTTTGCATTGATAGCGGATTTTTTGTTGATAAGGAATTTGACGACCTCATATTTCCCGGTCCAAGCCGCAAAGTGTAGAGGGGTCATATCCTGCATACCCTTCTCATGAACACTTGCCCCTTTTTTAATAAGAAGCTTTGCGGCCTCTACCTTCCCTTGCTTTGCTGCGACGTGAAGCGGAGTACTACCACGTTGGGTTTTCGCCCTAATATCTGCCCCTCTGGCAATGTAGAGGCTGGAAAGGGCGACATCTCCGCTAATTGCTGCAAAATGCAATGGAGTCCTGCCATGTTTATCATTTACATTAACATCAGCTCCCTTTTCGATTAGGAGCGTGGCAACATTAAGACAATCTTTTGCACATGGAGACCCAGGTGCAGACCATATGTGGAGCGGGGTCTCCCCTTCCTTACTTCTGGCGTTAACGTCTGCTCCTTTCTCGATGAGGTATTTCATCACTGCGATTTTTCCCCATCTTGCCGCCTCGTGAAGTGCGGTCCTGCCTTGCAGACCTTCTTTTTCGTTCACATCGATTCCTTGAGCCAGGAGCCGTTTCAGCGTGTTCAGATCCCCTGTAAGGGCTGCGGAATGAACGACTCCCGCTTCCACGCGCGTAACAGAAATAGAGATCAATAAGACTAAAATACTCAACAAAAAACTTAGTCCAAAGCGGATAGGTTTCACCATTATGCCTCCCTACATTTCTAAAGGACCTATTCGAATGCGGTCTATTTGTGCCCACATCATTAACGTGTAGCGGTATGAATAAGTCTACAACAAATCCAATAAATGTAAATGGCACTCCTCTGCCTTTATTCTTCGGGAAAGTCGGCGGTGATCTTGGAAACCGGCAAGTCGGCTGAAAGACAAGGCCAGAGGTCTTTTTGGAGATCGAGGCGTACTCTTCCGTACGGTGAGGAGCCAACGAAGATCGATAACGTCGTATCATCAGGCGGATGGGATTCGCGCTAGCCATCGACGGTTTCCCCTTATATATAATGATGGAAATCAGGGTCCTAGCCTATCAGACGCTTTGAGATCGTCGATTGTGGGGCATTCTGGGAGGTCGGTTTTTATTAGAATTATGAGATTATTCCTTTTTCCTTGTAACGATAGTCATTCAGTCCCTCAAAAAAGGTCGCCTTCCAGACAAGATTCATTTCTATGGATAGGAACCCGACCCGCAATATTTTGTGAATATTTACTTGACTTATCAATTATCATTTGATATAGTCATGTTTATGAAAGACGTAGAAGACATCAAAAAACAGATCGTTGATGTGGCCGATACCCGGTTTCGCCGATATGGCTTCAGTAAGACCACTGTGGCGGAAATCGCCAAAGATTGCCGTATGTCGTCAGCCAATGTCTACCGATACTTCGAAAATAAAGAAAAGATTGGTGTGGAAATTACACTGAGGTGTTTTCGTAATATAGAACGGCTTGGGCGAGAGGTCTTGCAACGTGAAGGATTGACTGCAGCCGAACGGCTTGAAGTCTTTTTCTTAGAAATCCTCCATTATACAAATGAATTATGCGCAGACC
>JBHHWW010000157.1:0-2752 GCA_046756725.1 Nitrospiria bacterium
ACAGAGACAACGGCAAAGAACACAGCCCCGACACTGTAAAGATATTTTTTCGCTTCCATCTATTTTAATCCTCCAATGTTTTCAACACGACCAGCCGCATCTCAGGTAAAAACCCCGCTAGAATACCCGACATGTGCAGACCTCTTCGCGCTCATTAAATTGCAGATCGTGTACCAGAAAATACATTATATTAACACATTGATTAATAAGGGATAATAATTGTCAAAGACAAAAAATTACTTCCATGCAACGGTGCAACATCGTTGCATTATATTATTTGCAACTCATATGTCTGATGACAGACTGCTTACTGCAAGCGATTGTCCTCCGCAGAATTTTTCTTGAACTGAAATGTCTAAACAGGGTATAAATTTGTGTCATTTTTTCTGGTATTAACTTTTCGAGATTGAAAACAACAGGGGGGACTTTAAATGGGGAGCAGCGTCATGGATGATTTGGAAGTGATCTTAAATCCGGAGAAGACATCTGACATCGAACGTCAGAGGAATGTCGAAAAAATGGTTTTTACCACAGCGGTTCCAGAAGCCGGGATCTGGAAAAAGGTGGTTCCTGCGCTTGAAAAAGAGCCCGTCAAGTGGATTCGCCAACTTGAGGCCCGTCTTTTAAATAAACTGCCTTTTCAGGTGGATTTTGCAGAATCCGTGCTTTCACTCCTTGATTCGTCCCAGGCTGATGTCCGTCTCGAAGGGGCCGTGATGGTCAGGGCAATGGTCACCCGGTTTATCGCTGGTAAAAATCATGAGGCCCAGAAAACATTTGAAGAAAAACTTTTGGGTCCTGTCCTTACGCTGATGAAACGGGAAGAAATTGTTTCACAGCATGATGTCTGGATGGAACTTTACAAGGCGCTCTCGAATTTGAATGAAAGTGAACGTCTGAACCAGGCGATGATTGAGGTTTTGCCATTGGGAGGTGATGCAGGCCTGATTCTTTTTGCACAATATATGAACGGGAAATATGTCCCGGAGGGTCTTGAACCGCTTCTGGCCGGATTTAAAAGCGCGACTTCAGATGAAACGCTGATTCACGTTCTCAGAGCGCTCTCAATGTCCCTCCCGAAGGGCGGCACACCCCTCGGCTATCCCAATACAGAGCCCGTGATTGAGACCCTGCTGGCGGGATTAAAGGGGAAAAGTGACAATGTCCGGGGAGAGGCAGCCGCAGCATTGAGCACCCGCGCAAAATCCGCAAAACAGGGAAACAGCCCGATGGTGATGGAAGATACGGTTTGGGATGCCTTATTTGAAATCTATGCCCGCCGTATTGGCGTCGCATTTGCGAAAGACAAAGACAAGGCAGGGGAAGCGATTTCCATCCTTCCGACCAATCAGGACCGTCTTGTTCGCATCTTTGCTTTGATGCAGCAGGTTGATGATGAAATGCAGAAACAGAGCCTTGTGGGCCTGATTTCAAATTTTAAAGCACAGGAAACACGAGAAGAATTGCTGAAGCTATTACGGGAGAACTTTGCGGGCCTTCGATTGGAAGCCCAGAAAACGACGATTGAAGCCGCCTCCGGCTATCTTCCGGATGAAGAAATTGAGGGTGAGTTGGACAAACTTTTAGGCGGCAAAGGACTCCATGCAGATGTTCTGGCCAAGTTGGCGGACAAACTCTTTGCGCCTCTCCCCAGCCTGAAAACGCGTTTGCTCTACTGGCTCGGACTGAATGAGAAAACAAAACGTCCCCTACTGGAGGTTTTTCCCCTGCCGATGATGCACACCCGGATTATTCAGGCTGCAAGACGTCTTTCAAAGGACGGCGATATCCTGGCAAAGCTAAAGACGCTTGAACCTTTGCTGATGATGAATGATGCCAAGGTCAAGATCCATGAAACATTGAAAGCCTTCCCTAATGACTGAGCCGGCAACTCTGTCGATGGAACAGGTCTCAAAAATCCTGATTTCAAAAATCACGCCCCTCTCCAGCGCAAAAATTGTATTTTCCGGTTTTGTCCTGCCGGATGAATTTGGCGGCAGCGACGGATTGGAATATGGCGATATCGCGTTGGCAAAATCACAGGGTTTGAGTGCGGGTGCTGCGGATATGGGAAAAAACTTTGTCATCAATGCGATTGAAGATCTTTTTTCCGGAGACTTTGAAGAATCGATTCCGTCTGATACCCGATTTCTCCTGTCACAGGAAGGAGAATCAAACTTCATCTTGACAGCCCTGGAATCGTCTGAGAACTAAAAAACAAAGGGGAAATAATTGTTTTGAAGAAAGGGACTCATCCTCTGAGTCCCTTTCTTTTTATTAAACCATCTAGGAGCACACATGAAATCATTGTGGTCGGACAAAGAAGCGAAAGATTTATCGGGCGTGGATCTCGTGGCCTACACCTCTCGTTTGATTGGAGCAAACCCCAATCTCGTTCTCTGGGGCGGTGGCAATTCATCCATCAAAATGACAGGCACAGACCATAAGGGAGCGCGGGCAGAGATTCTTTGGATCAAGGGCAGCGGATCGGATATGAGGACGATTGAACCCCGTCACTTTACGCCGTTGAGATTGAACGACCTGCTCCCGCTCATAGACCGGGACGCCATGAGCGATGAAGCCATGGTGGATTATCAAATGAAGTCCGTGCTCAACCCCAAGGCCCCGAAACCCTCCATTGAAACCCTGCTCCATGCCTTTCTTCCGCACAGACACATCTATCACACCCATGCCGATGCCATCTGCACCCTTACCGACACGGCGAACAGCCGTGAAGTGATTGAGGAAGTCT
>JBHHWW010000158.1:0-2732 GCA_046756725.1 Nitrospiria bacterium
TCATTGATCTAAAATTGCGGAATATCAGGTAACCCCCCAAAAAACTGCCAGATATCCCCCACCTTAAATCTATTGGATAAACGAACCGGCTTGGTTATTATCTTCATTTTTTTCCTGGATAAGATCTCCTGGGTCAACCGTGAGAAACATGGTCAGGCCTTCAAGAGATCCGCTAATTGTTTTTTTGAACTTAAACTTGTGCTCTCTCCCCGGTTTCAATCCTGTGAAAAATTTAACGGTCCACGGAGAAATACCACTGCGCAGAATTGAAGCCAGTACCGTAAATGTGCCGACAGCCGGTTCGTCTCCGATATTTTCCACTGAAAATTCCACCTCAAGCCGTGTGCTCATTTGTCTTCCCTTGCCTCTCATTTTAATAATCGAGACAATCAAATCCGGATTTCTATCGGCTGTTCTTGCTCGGGGATTTGCCACGTTCGCATTCAGAAAAAGCGCCATCTGATCTGAATTTCGACTCAAGGCAAGCAGGTCTTGATCTCCATCCAAATCATAGTCAGAGGCAGTAATAAAATGCGCCGAATCAAACAACCGTCCAGGCAGCAATTTTTTTGGAGGAGAAAAAGATGCGCCATTTATGTCTGTCTGATTCCAAATAATGCCAATCGACCCGGGTGATGAGGAAACGAGATCAAGATCTCCGTCACCGTCCAGGTCAACAGCCGCAATTGCGCTGGGGAAGACATCAGTCTGGAGAAGCTCTTGTGCTGAAAAAACGCCATTGCCCCTGTTTCTCAGGAAAGAAATATTACCGGGCTCACTCAATTGATTCGCCGTGAGAACATCAAGATGCCCATCATTATCTATATCGGCAGTGATTACATGACCTGGCCCTTTTCCTACTTGATATTTTATGTGATCTGAAAATTGACCATCACCTATATTCATCAGAACTGAAATATAATAAATTGGTTCGTTCTCGAAGCCGGTGGATTCAAGGTTTTCATTAGCCACCACAAGATCCAAAAAATCATCTCCATTCAAATCGCCCACAGAGATTGAAACAGGTCGTCCACCAACATTAAAATACCTTGCAGGTTGAAGCACCACATCCCCTTTGCCAGAAACACCAAAGCCTAAAAGGACTGAAACTGTTCCATTTCCAAGGTTGACCGTCACTACATCATCAAGACCATCTCCGTTGAAGTCTGCAACCTTGATATCCAGTGGAACAATTGAAATACCTGCCTCCGACGCAACAGGAAGAAGGTCTTCCTCCAGAACAGAATATTCGCGGGGCGAACCGTAAATTCCATTACCCTGATTGAGAAGAATAGATACCGTATCTCTCAAGCTGTTCACTGAAACCAGATCGGGATATCCATCTCCATTAAAATCACCCGAAGCCATACTCAATGGCGCTGCTTGAGAAAGATCTGATGCACGGGAAACAAGCCCAACGACTGGATATTCAACAACTGCCTCAAAAATACCACTCCCCATATTTTGTTGAATATTAATGGTATTCGTCCTCTTCCCATTTGTCACCAGGTCGAAATCGCCATCCAAATCGATATCGACATTGATGACTCGGAGTATCCCCTCTCCTCCCTTAAAAAGACTTACCGGGTCAAAAGATTCTTCTGAAACCAGAAATACATCTTTAGAAACAGGCATGATCGGCTCAGGTGGAGACGGTTCCGATTGTCCAATACCAATACTGGAAACCGTTGTTTCTGGCAACTCAACTCTTCCTCCTGCTGTTTCAGGAGAAACAACGCTTCCTCCCGAACATCCGGAAAATATCGTAAAAGTCATTCCAATGAGAATAAAAATTCCAAAACGGATTCCAATGCCCCTCAGGAAATGGAATCCTCTTCCGAGATTTCGAAGAAAAACATACAAATTTTGAGTGACCAAACATTTCATAAACATCTTCATCCCCTAAGCTGAAAAAATGAGTATTACCAAAAATCACTCACACTTTTGAAAATTATCCACTAAACTATTGAAAAACAGACACAAGCAGCCATCATATCTCTTCGTAATAAAAGCAAGTTCCATACCTTTACTTTTACTTACATCAAGCCAATCATTTATTTGTTACTGCCTTCAACCTTTCTACAAGGAATGTTAAAACGGCAATAAATAAAAGCCGTTCTTTCTTGGTTTAGATCTGCAATCGTTTCCCGTTGATTGTTTTTACGCATATCAACACACAACTGCCAATTTTCTGGCATACTAGAGTAATCTAAAGCCACTGAAAGACAAAAAAATGGACTCATTATAAGTGTCTCATGTTTGATTACTAGACCGGAATGATAGAAACCATCTCAGGATGGTCCTTTCGATTCAAAGGGATTGCTTATTTGTTGAAGTAAATATAGAATACTTATTGCTTTTTTACATGTCTTTTAAGGTAGAGGGAATAAAAAGAAGGTTCCTCAGCAAAAATGACCAAGTCTTTGTCAGACTTTAGATTCCTTAAGGGGAAATACTATCTACGAATAGATATATGTAGAATATTACATTGTAAATAAGTATTACCCAATAATATTTTTTACATGAGGACTCACATGTTTGATTCAGTCACCGTTCAAACGGCTTCCGAAAATGCAAGTTTATTCACGTTAATATTTGTCATTCTCCTTGCATTTGTTCTCTCGACGATATTGGCATTTGTGTATCAAAAAACATTTAGAGGCCTTTCTTATTCGCGAAACTTTGTCCAGTCTGTCGTACTGATTTCGATTATTTCAGCCGTCATCATCCAA
>JBHHWW010000159.1:0-2730 GCA_046756725.1 Nitrospiria bacterium
TTTTTTCATGATTCAAAATTTTTTCGACCCCCTTCGGGGGTAAAGGGTAAAAGTGAAAAAGAACAAAGGGTTATTTTAAAGTCCTGACGCAACGAAAACCGAAATCGGAGTCCCGTATGACCGGTTCGAAGTAGAAGCGGCTCGCACAGCGCGCATAACCCTGTCCGTAGCCCCAGGAGCCGCCGCGCAGAACTTTTCTCTCTTCACTTTTATCGTACCAACTGTCCGTCCACTCCCAGACATTACCCGCCATGTCATAACAACCATAGGGGCTTGCACCATCTGCAAATTGGCTCACCGGACTTGTCCTTCCTATCCCAGACTCATGTGTATTGCATTTCCCATTGTCAAAATCATTTCCCCAGGGGTATTCTCTTCCATCGCGACCTCTGGCCGCTTTTTCCCATTCCTTCTCAGTGGGGAGTCTGAATTCGCCCCCTTCTTTCTGAGAACGCCAGGCGCAGAAGGCCAGCGCATCCCCGTGTGAGACCAACACAACCGGATGTTTCTCCAAGTCTTTTGGATGGCTGCGACTTTCTTTATTCCAGTTGTAGGGCGCTGCCCAGTCCTCATCGACATGCGGCACGTCGTGGTCCGTATCGTTGATAAAAGCCTGATATTGTGCGTGTGTTACCGGAAAGACATCGATCTCGTAATCGTATCCGATCTCTTCCTCGATTTTCTCTTGCCCATATAAAAACATTCCCGCCGGGATGGTGACTCTGTCACCGATTTGATCATTACGCTGAAGCCCGGAAGCAGGGGATTTTTCCTGGGGGCTAACTACTGTCGACTCTGTGAGATGAATAAAGCGGTCGATCAGCCATTCGTTATCCGGGAATAGATCTCCCTTTTCCAACACCTTTTTTAAGCGCTCTCCGATTGTCCCTGTTTTTTCCCCTTTTTCATCTCCCGCACTTTTCTCCTTCTGCATCGCAGCGTCCTGCAACTCGATCAACCTTTTCCAGTTTCCTTTAATCCGCATGTATTCGTCGTGATAGCGAAAGACGATGATGGCCCACTTGATATAGAGCAAGGGCACAAAGCACGTTTTGAGCCACCGCTTGTTGTCTTCGCTTTCCTTCGGCTCGACCTGGTCTGAAAGAATTTCTTCTTTGACCGTATCCGCCAAGCGGACCATGAAGGCGAGCAGGTTCACAAAACGTTTGAGCGTTCTGGGGTTGAGCCCATTCACCCCTTCTCCAATCCCGGCTTCGATGATGTCGGCATGTTCGACATAGCCTTCCGATTCTCCAAGAAGCTGTTCGATGTAGCGCCGCTTTCTGCCCTGCTCGACGGTCGGAATTTCCAGGGGGAGTTGGATCATCTTTTCAAGGTAATCCTCAGAAGAGATCACCAGACCCTCCGCCGCCTTTTCCTCTTTGTGCTCAAAGTGACGATAACGGTAAGAGATGCCTTTTTTGACCACTTCCTTGTCAACGCCAAGAATAAAAAGATAACCGGGGATATCCAGAAAAAGTTTGATAGCCTCCAAGAGTTCAACCGCCTTTTCCGGAAGACAGCGGTCGAGGTCGTCAATGAAGACCACGATGCGGATCAATTCTTTTCCATCTTCAATCGCGATTCCTTCCAATTCATTCACAATGTCATAATAAACAGAGGCGAGTTCGTTCTTTTTCTCATTTTCCCTTTTTTCGAGTGCTTCCTCGCGCTTAGCGGCCTTGGCAGTATCAAACTTAAATCCGACACCTGCCAATTTGCAGTCGAGTGTCAGGCCGTAAGCAAAAGCCGCCGCCGCACGACTGAGTTTTTCTGTCGCCGATTTGAATGTTGCTTTGAGAGGACTCTCTTCCTCTAAGTTCAATCCAACGCCCTTGATCTCGGATTCAATCGTCTTGAGAAAAGGGATGATGAGGTGTTCTTCTTTTTGATAGCGCCAGGGATTAAACCAAACCGGAACGGCCACGGGTTCTGTCGAATTTTCGGCCACCTTCTTTTCCAAAAGCTGCATAAAACTGGTTTTGCCGCTGCCCCACTTACCATAGATGCCAATGCAAAAAGGCGTTTGAAAATTGGGGTCTCGGATCATGCCGCCGAGGGTATCGATGTATTTCTTGAACCCAAGGGCGTCTTCTTCACAAGGGATATCGGGACGAATGTTGAGGATGTGGTCTCCCATGAACGGTTCCTTTTAATTTTATTTATTGATGCGGTGAAAAGATTGCGATCTTGCTTGCTGGTAATATACTCGATTTGATCCTAATTTTAAATAAGCCGTCAATGAGGATATAAAAGGCCAGAAAAATTCTTGTTCTTTAGAGTCAGTTTGCCGATCCAATTTTTATCATTTTGGAATCAGTTAAATACAGGTTTTTCTTGGAATCTGATAGTCTTAAAGTTTTTCTTGACTAAAGGTTTGTAGATGAGCTCGAGAATTTTATGAGTTTATATTTTATTGAATAGGTGGATAAACTCGAAGATATCTGGATGTGAAATGGGTCGGAATTATGGGGTTTTAAAACTTAACAATACTTAACATTTGAGATGGCATGTGAATCACTTCAATCCATGCGTTGAAACCACTCTTGATGGAGAAAGTCATTAAAAAGTGATCATTAGTGCCTTGGGTTAACAAAATGGGAAATATCCTGATAATTAAGGATGTAGTCGAAGTTAGGCGCGAAACAGAAAGTTCTAAAGTCATCCAATAGCCCGAGCCAGGAAACAATAAAGGCAAAACTTCGTTGGTTGAGGTTTTGCCTTTATTGT
>JBHHWW010000160.1:0-2725 GCA_046756725.1 Nitrospiria bacterium
GATCAGTCAACTGGCGCAGTGGATTGCAGAGGACTATGAATCCAGGCTTGATGATGGAGGGAAGGAGCAGCTCAGGCTTCTCATGGATCGATCCCATCGTATGCATCACATGATAGAGGGCATTCTCCGGTATTCACGGGTCGGCCGGATGAAAAGGATACCTGCGGCCGTTGATACCCGGAGGATCATCGATGAGGTCATCGCGTCCCTCTCCCTACCTGAAGCGTTCCGGGTCCGGATCGAGGAGGGGCTGCCAGAGGTCACCATCGACCCGGTTCAGATCCATCAGGTCTTCCAGAACCTGATCGAAAACGCCCTGAAGTTCATCGACAAACCGGAGGGGATCATCGAGATCGGCTGTCGGGACCTGAATCACGCCTGGGAATTTTACGTCAGAGACAACGTATAATGGACCCCAATATTTGAACCAGCATCTAAGTTACACTTTTGCTAAGATCTCCCTATCAGGAGGGAGTAGAAATGCGTAAAAGTTACTCGTCGAAATTCAAAGCAAAGGTTGCCATTGAAGCCATTAAAGAGGACAAGACGATGGCGGAATTATCATCCATACATGGCGTTCACAGAGTCATGATACAACGATGGAAAAACGAAGCCATTGCAGGTCTCACTGGGGTATTTACTAAGAAAACGGATAAGCATCGAGCCGACGACAAAAAACTGATTGGTGAGCTCTACCGCCAGATCGGCCAACTCACGGTTGAAAATGAGTGGATAAAAAAAAGTGTGTAACCCTCCCAACAGAAAAAAAACGGAGTTTGATAAAGCGGAACCCAGCCCATATAAGCATAAACAAACAGTGTGTACTGCTATCACTCTCGAAGGGTGCCCTGTATTACAAACCTATTCCAATGGACGCCTATACCCTGAGATTAATGGATTTAATAGATAAACAATACATGGAGACGCCTTTTTATGGAAGCCGGAAAATGCTGGCATATTTAAACCATATCGGCCATCGAGTGAACAGGAAGCGTGTTCAACGGCTGATGCGACTCATGGGGATAGAAGCCCTCTACCCGAAGCGGAATTTGAGCAAAAGGCGCCATGATCATAAAATCTACCCCTACCTCTTGAAAGGGATGACAATCGACCGTCCGAACTTGGTCTGGAGTGCAGATATCACCTATATCCGACTCAAAACAGGGTTTCTTTACCTCATGGCCATAATCGACTGGTACAGCCGTTATATATTGTCCTGGAGGCTTTCCAACAGTCTTGAATCCGAGTTCTGCAAAGAGGCTGTCATCGAGGCATTGAAGGCACACCCTTCCCCTGAAATCTTCAATACGGATCAGGGCTGCCAGTTCACATCGGAAACCTTTCTAAGCCCTCTTTTGGCAAGAGATATTAAGATCAGCATGGATTCAAAAGGCCGAGCCTTAGACAATATTTTTGTTGAAAGATTTTGGCGGAGCCTCAAATATGAAGAAGTCTATTTGCGAGATTATGAGACAGTCCATGAAGCCTCCAACTCCATAGACAAATATTTTGTTTTTTACAACACGAGGAGGTTCCACCAATCGTTGGGCTATAAAACGCCCCACGTGATCCATTTCTGTTGATACTGGGATTCGCTGCCAGGGATGGCTATGGAAATGTGGAAAACCGCTCTCTCCATCTGTGGGTTCCTTGTTGGAAAATAAAAACCAATTTTCAAACAAGGAACCCACAGACTCCGAAAACGTAAGCGGTTTGCCACAGTTCCACAGCCTCTACGACTACTTTTTTATAATTTTTTAAAATGCAAAAAAGGCTTTACCGACTAACGTCGGTAAAAAGAAAAAATAAAACCATAAATCGGAGATTGATAGCATTAAGTGTAACTTAATAAATGCAAAAATCGGTCTTGACATGGGGTCCACCTTACGTTGCGATACGTACAGGAAACTCAAATCAGATTAAATAGCCCTGAGGACTTTGACAAAAATAGATTCTACGAAATCTACGGGGAGTCTATGTTCAAGAAAAACAGCTCAAAGACGAACGACAAGGAGTACAGATTTATTTTCTTCGTGCAGCATGCAACTCACGGTCCGCTATCCGTTCAGAAGGAGCCGAAACAACTGGATATGAAACCGGTTGCACAGCACTTGAATCCATGACGCTAAACATCAAGTTGCTCGTGCCGACACCAGAGACAGGGCGCCATGTTTCCTGTTGTTTTCGTTCAGGTGCGGCACAGCAACACATTCGTGCAAAAGTTCGCTACGAATGCGTAAATGAAAGACACATCATGGGACATTGGGAACTGACCGACCACTTTCTAAATACGTTTATTGCCCCCCGCATATCTTCGTTGTGGAAATGTGGCGCACCGAACCTTGAGCCAGAAGACAAACGCTGGCTAAACCGCTTTATTAAAACTTCATTTCTGGTTGATCTTTCTGAAAAGGGGAGGGCATACCTGTTCAATTTCATCCGAAGAACAGAAGGCGCGTTTTGGGCGTACCACTAGGCGCGGAATGCGTTGCTCGAATACATCTCGAGGCCAAGATCAACCATCATCTCGCCCTATTTCCGGTCGTTGTTCTATTTCGAAGTATGTCTGGCACAAGCCTATCAAGGACTTAAAATCCACAGTAAGGTCATGGGGGTGAAAGTCTTCGAAAAAGGCAAAGATGATGTACTCGTAAAAAGTCAGGAGGCGTATAAGGCCGAGATCGTGCCGTTTTCGTAGATCAAATGGCGAAAACTCTTTCTGCCC
>JBHHWW010000161.1:0-2707 GCA_046756725.1 Nitrospiria bacterium
ACTATGTGGATCTTGTCCGTGAACCGACATATGGCTATGGCAAAAACATGAATCCCTGTATTGATTGCCGGGTCTACATGTTCAAGATTGCCCAACAGGTCATGGAAGAGATGAATGCGGATTTCATTATCACAGGAGAAGTACTTGGACAACGGCCGATGTCCCAACGACGTGATGCTATGGAGACCATTGACCGTGACAGCGAGTCCGAGGGATTGATTCTGAGACCTCTTTCCGCCCATCTTTTCCCTCCGACCCGTCCGGAGATTGAAGGCTGGGTGGACAGAGAAAAGTTATTGAATATTTCCGGACGGAGCCGAACGGCACAGCTGGAGATGGCAGAGACACTAAAATTGGATAAATATACTGCGCCGGCCGGGGGATGTCTTTTGACCGATGCCAATTTTTCTGACCGTCTTTCAGGTTTTTTTGAACGAAAAAAGAACCCTTCCATGACGGAAGTCCGCCTGCTCCGTTACGGGCGTCATTTTGATCTATCAAACGGGGCGCATTTGATTCTGGGGCGAGATCAGAAAGAAAACAATCAACTCCTTAAAGAATCTGAGGAAGATGTTTCGGCAGGAAAGATGACCTTTTTTAATCCACAATTTTCAGGCCCGGTTGCCGTGTTGTCTGGAGAGGGGTCTGACTTTCATCCAATACAGGATGAAAGCATATTGGATGAAGCAGGTGCATTAATCGCTAAATATTCTAAGAAGGGATTGTCATCTGAAGAGGTTATCGAAGTAAAATGTGGTAGCGAAACCACACGGATGCGGATCAATTTCCCTTTGCCACGCAATCCGATTTCGTCTGACGGCCTCACTGTTACGCAATAATGGAGTCCAGTAGAAATGTTGTTTAAATCTTTTCCCGTCGGTCCGTTTCAATGCAATTGCATTATTCTTGGGTGTGAAAAAACGAAAACGGCGATGGTGATTGATCCGGGCGGCGATTTAGATCGCATTCTGGAAGTCTTGTCTTTCCATAAACTCAGCCTGCACAACATTCTTCATACCCATGCACATCTGGACCATGTCGGCGCGACAGAGGCCCTCAAGAAAAAAATGGGCGGGACAACGGGTCTTCACGAAGATGATATGGAACTGGTTCAGAACCTGTCCGTTCAGGCGGACTTATTTGGTTTGCCGACCCCCGATACCCCTGTGATTGATCAATTCCTGGTGGATGGCCTTACTTTGGGATGCGGAAATGACATTTCCGTCGAGATCCTGCACACGCCGGGTCATACGCCGGGGAGCCTCAGCTTTTATATCCCCTCTGTGGGCCTGATGACAGGAGACACCCTTTTTGCCAAAAGTATCGGTCGAACCGATCTCTGGGGAGGGTCGCATTCCACCCTGATTTCATCCATCAAAAAGAAGTTACTTTCATTTCCGGATGAGACCACTGTTTATCCGGGGCACGGGCCGAAAACGACCATTGAGACTGAAAGAAAAGAAAATCCTTTTTTGACTTGATTTCCGGGAAGGTTCGAGGCCTATATGAAGACTGGTTTTATTAGTCATGTTGCTTGTCTTGAACATGAGACAGGGATCGGTCATCCTGAATCTCCCAGAAGATTATCGGTTCTTCAAAAATATTTCCTGAATCAGACGCAAGGTGATCGCATTCAAGCTATCCATGACGGCTTGATAAACATCATCCCGAATAAGCGGGATGATGTTTATCAATGGATTTCTGAAGTCCATTTCTCAGATTACACGCAATCATTGAAGACCCGGATTCCAGAACGTGGGAAGGTGTATCTGGACCCGGATACGCCTGTTTCTCCGGCATCGCTGAGGGCGGCAGAATGGGCCGTTTCAGGGGTATTGACGGCGATTGATCGGGTGATGGATGGAACGATTCAGAACGCTTTCTGTGCCATTCGTCCCCCAGGACATCACGCCGAACCCGATCATGCCATGGGGTTTTGTCTCTTTAACAATATCGCCGTGGCCGCTCGATACATACAAAAAAAATACCGATTGAAACGGGTGCTGATACTGGATTGGGATGTCCATCATGGCAATGGAACGCAACATATTTTTTATGATGATCCGGACATCTTTTATTTCAGCCTGCACCAATATCCCTTCTATCCGGGGACGGGCGGGGAAAATGAGCGAGGGTTGAGAGAGGGAGAAGGTTTTACGCGCAATGCCCCCATGATGGCAGGATCAGGTGATCGTGAAATTATTTCTCGATTTGAACAGGATCTGGCCCATGTCCTTGATGTCTTTGTCCCTGACTTTATTTTGATTTCTGCCGGTTTTGATGCCCATCGTGATGATCCGCTTGCAGGGCTGGAAGTGACAGAATCGGGATTCAAAGAGATGACGAAAACGATTCAATCGATTGCGGACACGCAATGCAGCGGGAGAATTGTTTCTTGTCTGGAAGGTGGATATCAGTTGGATGCGCTGGTTCGATCTGTTGCAGCACATCTGGAAGGTTTTGGAAATCTCCCTGACAATAAGCCATGATCATCTCCCAATTGCCAAATCTCGTTCGCTTGTTCAGTTGGTTGGCGCCCGCCATCGCCATTGCCCTTGTCTGTCTGATTATCTCAATTCTTTCTAAGAAATAAGTTCTGCCCGATTCTTTGAAACATTTGAAACGCTGAAATGAGTGTTCTGGCATTTTGACATAGATTTTTAAAAACACTATAATTTCCCCTTTTCCCTTCCTTAAAGCAAGGTCT
>JBHHWW010000162.1:0-2686 GCA_046756725.1 Nitrospiria bacterium
AGATTTGGATATTTGTTTCGAGCATAGGCTTTTCGGGCCAGTTTGATCATAGAATCAGCGCTATCAATGCCGACGACCGATCCATTGGGCAGGGCGGCTGCAATTTCGGCTGTAATCTTTCCGTCTCCGCAGCCAATATCAAGCACATTTTCGTGCCCGTGCAATTTAAGTTTTGCGATCAGTTCTCTTGCCCAACTTTGCTGGGCCGATGCGTGTTTTGCGTAATCCTCTGCATTCCAGTGATAGTTGCTCATGCCTCACTTTCTCTAATCGTGAATGGACGTCATTGTTGATGCCCAGAGCGCCGCATCAACTTAAGTGTTCCAAGTTCTGCCGTAAATCCCCATTTTTCATAGAATGGAACCATTTCCGGCAAGCAGTTGAGGTCAAAATGCTCTACTTTGCACAACTTAGGATGACTGATCACTGTGTCTATTAAAAACCTACCGACTGCTTTGCCACGCCATTTCGGGTGGACGATCAGGTCAAAGAGTATTGCCTTATAGCTGTAGTCCGTTAAGATCCGGGCAAAACCAACAAGATGATGCGTTCGATCTTCCACTCCGACAATCATATCGGAGTGCATCAGCATTGAAGCAAGGTCCTTTCGTTTTCTTTTATTGCACCAAAATTCATTTTGATAGAGTTCTAGGAGCTGATCGATCTGATCCTCTGTTAGATCAGTAACAATAGTGAGTTCTAATTTTTCATTCATTGTTCACCTTGTGAAGATATAAATTTTGCTCCGTCTGCCATTTTTGTACAGACATATTGTGCCAAAACCCCTTGATCATATTTGACGGAGTCAATTCTAAACCCCGCTCTTTCAAGAAGGGATTCCATGATCCATGTCAAGGTCGAATATTCCTCCCGAATGTGCATTTCAACATCTTCGACGGCTTCTTGCCCTCCGGCACTTTCCTGGTTTGAAATCCATGCTTTGATATTTGCCTCATCGTTTTCCCCTGAATACACCACATCATAGAGAAAGAGTCGGCCCTCAGGTTTAAGTATTGCGTTGAGTCTGCGCAAGGCCACGCCTTTCCAAAAATCCGGCAGATGATGCAGCGCAAAACTGGTAACGATACAATCTACAGGAGCGGCAGCGTGTCGGTAGCTCAGGAATCCCCCATGACAAAATAGAATGTTGGTAAGGCCCTTTTTTTCTGCTTTACGACTCGCATAGTCCAGCATGGCACGGGAGACATCAACGGCATAGATCTGACGCGCACATGCGGCAGCCTGAATGGCAAAGGCCCCCGTGCCTGTTCCAAATTCGATGATGGTATGATCTTCCTGAAGAGAGAGTGTTTTTATGATGGCCTCGTTCTCCTTTTCAACATTTCTAAATTTACTGTGAAAGGCATCAAATGCTTCAACCTCTGTAAGATCAGCATAATCTTTTCCGATTTGCTTCATTTCATCAAATTGCCATGATGGAAATTGATTCATCTTCAGTTCTCCAATTTTTTATGGTCGGGGGAGGCCTTCTTTTTGAGTACAACTGAAACCGTCGTGTAATAATGTGCCCAGTGTCGCTCTGATTTTGAATTTTGGATATAGACATCGATTTCGGCATCGCTGACCACACCAGTTGATTTGTACTTTTCCCTCAATACATTGATGGAGATGCCCATTAGTTCAGCGACGCTGGAACCCCCATTGCAAATATGGGAAACCGCCTCGACCTTTTCCAGTGAAAATCCAATATTGCGGCACTGACTTGGCAGGTGAGATCCGTAGGCCGGATTTAATCCCATTTGCTCATACAGGGCACAGATGGCTTGATTCACTTTATTTTGAGCACTCTCACCAAAGCCAGTGATGTCCATCGCTAAGCCAAAATCAGGTTCCTCAATAATGGCGTATCCGCCTGGTTTTAATAAAGCAAAGATCTTTTTTAAAATTTCAATTGCTTCTTTATTATGAATAAGCACATATCTGACGTGAATGATGTCAAAGCGATGATGGGTGTTTAGCTCGGCAATGTTTCCTTCAAGGATTTTATAAGGGTCATCTTTTAAATCAGACAAGTGCTTGATGTCCTTATCGACACCGAAAACCAACCCGGATTTTCCGACCTGAGAGCCCATCCACCGGAGAATCCCACCCGCGCCCGGACCGATTTCAAGACATTGCATTCCCTCACTGATCCCGCAATGCTTGATGAGCTGTTTCGACTGCTCATCGAATGCGGTTTCAATGAGTTTCAATCGTTTTAATTCATGATCTGTATTTTGGTCTTTAAATAGATATGTACTCACCAGATATCACTCCTTTTTTTAAGATCGCCTCGTTAAGTAAAAAAGACATAAAAAAAGCCCGCATCGGAGAGGCTCCGTGCGGGCTATGCGGTTCACAATCGTTTTGAAATTATCCTACGACCTTAAACCTCCTGACCACACAGAGTTCTGGACTCTGAGTCGGGGTAATCTGAGAATGAGACCTGGAAGTCGAAGCTTGAAAAGCCAAGTGACGCAGGGCTTGCAAGATTGTATAAAAACTTTTTAATTTTTTTCCGTGTGTCTGAGTCATAACTATGTGTTTTTAGTCCCGGTTGAATATTGAGGAGCTTACCTAAATATTTTCATGGCTGTCAAATTAAATTTCGTACAAAGCCGTCTCATCGGCAAGATTGTGTTTCAACCAACGACGTATCTCACTATAGAACTTGTCCCTTGCATAC
>JBHHWW010000163.1:0-2579 GCA_046756725.1 Nitrospiria bacterium
TTATCTAAAACATTAGAAATCTCAGTCGCGGGGAGCGCCGAAAACGCAATACGGATAAAGCCCTGCAACGCAATGACCCCTGTTTCATAGTTTTCCAAAAGGTGCAGCCGGACATCTTCGGCGTCAAGATCCCCTAAAAGACGAATGCACATAAAATAACCGGAGTTATATGGAAGTGGTTCAAATACTTCGCTGAATTCTGTACGCCGCTGAAATTCCCTTTTCAGAACCTGGTAGCGATTTTTCATTATTTCATATTTTTTCCGTTTCTGATCCGCGTATTGACTTGAAGTGTAAGCAGTCAACAACAAGGATTGGCTCAATTGGCTGCAATTGGAAATCATGCCACGAATTGCACCACCCGCTTTATCCGCTAAAGCCTTGTATCCGGATTCATCCAGCCCTTTGTTTCCAAAAGTAATAAATCCGACACGAAAGCCCCATGCATAATCCTCCTTTGTCGCACCATCAATCTTTACGGCAAGGATATTTTCATGAAGATCTGCCAAGTGTCCAAAGATCGATTCCCGCGCCACTCCCGCTTCATAAACGAGACCAAAATAAGCATCATCAATAATGAGCACTATTTTTGTGCCCTGTACGGCGGCACTTTTCAAGAGTTTAATGATTCCATCTATTTCTTTTGATAAAGGTGTATAACCTGTTGGATTATTCGGAAAGTTTAATAACAAAACGACCTTCCGACCCACACGCGCATCAAGTATCATCTTCAATCCTTCCAGGTTGAAACAGATATTTTCCTTAAAGCAAGGGAAAGGTGTAATTTTCGCTCCCAAACCTCCTTCAAAGAGCAATTTGTAGTTTCCCCAGTAGGGATGAGGAATCACAACTTCCTCTCCGGAATTTAAGAAAAGAAACCCTGCCAGAAAAACACCATGCGTGAGCGCTTGCGTGACAACAGGTAAACTAAATAATTTCCCCCTGAGCGCAGGATTCTTTTCAAGGATCATTTCCTTCCACTGCCTTCGAAGACCTGGATTGCCAAAGCTTGATGCATAAGAAAAAACTTTGTCAGGCTCTACCTGTACTTGGTCGTCTAACACATCTAAGCGCATAGGACTCAGATCATCCTCGCAGGCGATGCCAATCGTCGCATTGTACTTTTTCCCCTTTGCTGCGGTGCTTTGTCCAAGAATACCTGTATAGGGAAAGTAGGTTTTTTCTCCTTTTTTACTCAGCAAATTAAAGAGAGATGGGTTGTTTTTTTTTATGATATGATTGAGCTGTTCAGCCTGTAAGTTCAAAAGATGCTCCTCACTTTTTAAATCTTCATCTATCGAGTTGTTATAATGGAAATGTCATACAAAAAAACACCCGTCCTTCGGGGCGCAATAAAAAGAGGTGATGTCAACGCTTGCAAATGTATGACGAAAATAGCTTATTTTCTATCGAAAATGAGCAGGACATGCCAGTTTTTTGGCAGAAACAAGTTATAAATTCCACTGAAAGCAGGGTTTTCATAAAAACACTGAAGAGGTTATTGGCCTGTTTATTGCTTTATCAAGAACATCCATCCCAGCATCAAACAGGACTTTAGCAGTTCATAGGAAAAAAATGAAGCGATTGATGGTTTATTCTCATGATACCTACGGCCTTGGAAATATCAGAAGGATGCTCTCTATTTGCAGTTACCTTACAGATCACATGAAGGACCTCTCTACCCTTCTTATTTCAAGTTCACCCGTCATCCATAGTTTTTATCTGCCTGACAGGCTCGATTACTTAAAACTTCCATGTCTAACCCGGTCTGAAGAAGAAGGATATTCAGTGAAATTTCTGGGTACCGGGATTGCTGAAGTGATGAATCTTCGAAGCGAACTTATCCGGGCCGGTATCATGAACTTTAAACCCGATCTTTTTCTCGTCGATAAAAAGCCATTCGGGGTCAAAGATGAATTGAAGGCGTCTCTTAATTATCTAAAACGCCACCTTCCAAAAACTAAATTAATACTGCTTTTAAGAGATATTCTAGACAAACCGGAATCCACTATCAGGGTCTGGAAAAAGAATAAATTCCATGAAGCGATACAGCTTTATTATGATCAAATCCAGGTTGTTGGTGCCTCAGAAGTCTTTGACCTTAGAAAAGAATATCAATATCCTGCCGCCGTCTCTAAAATGACTCATTTTTGCGGTTATATCGCCCGAGAACCAGGTCGGAAGGGTCGTCGGTCGCTTCGCAATGAACTTGGCATCGGAAAAGAAAAATTGGTCCTTGTTACACCCGGTGGCGGCGCGGATGGATACCGACTCCTAGATGCCTATATTGATGGAATCGAGCTTATTCCAAACCATGTAAAGAGCCTGGTGATCAGCGGTCCTGAAATGCCGATTGAGCAGCAAAAACATCTTTCTGAAGCGGTGGCTCGCTATCCTTCTCTAGAGGTCTGCGAATTTACAGATGACATGATGAGCTATATGGAAGCAGCCGACGTGGTTGTTTCAATGGGCGGATACAATACTATTTGCGAAATCCTGACACTTCGGAAAAGGGCTGTCGTTGTCCCAAGAGTGAAACCCGTTGAGGAACAATGGATTCGGGCCGAACGTATGGCACG
>JBHHWW010000164.1:0-2566 GCA_046756725.1 Nitrospiria bacterium
CTCTTCAGACATGGCCGCATGATAATCCAATCAAATAATGGGTGTCAATTCGCTTGTTTTTAACACAAAAAATTCGGTATGATGCCGCCTTTCAAATCAAATTAGGGAGAAGAATCATCCGGTGCAAGGACAAATTCAAGAAAAACAAGTCCCATACACACACATAGAACAAACAAAAGTGATGAACGAAAAAGGAGCGGTACAAAAAGAAAAGGAAGAACCACAGACAGGTGTAACTGATCGAAAAGATCTTCCCGCACTCTGGGCCATTGGCATCTTGGTCTCACTTCTTCTCTCTTTTGTCGGTAATATATGGAATCCTCCTTCCTATGAAGCACGACAAAGCACCAGCCTGGATGAAACAGAGGCCATGGTCGAAAACACTCAGAACCAGCTTGTCTCTGACGCGCTCAATGATGGAACCATTCCGGAATATGACCGCACAATGGAAAAACTGGTGAAACTCCGGCCCTGGTATATTCGAACGTTTAACGACATTTTCCGACTTATCCTGTTCCCATCCGCACCCATCGTGATCATCGGGCTTCTGATTTTGAAATCGCTCCCAAAACCAAAAGTCAGGAGAAAAAGAAAAAGGAAAATAGAGAAAAAATAACCTCTCTTTTCGCCACTTTCTCCCCCAACTCTAGCAACAATTACTTCAAGGACAACATGAAAAAGGGAGCCAATGCGCGACGTATCCTCCACTATGCCCTCCCCTACTGGAAAACCCTTGCCTTCGCTGCACTGCTGCTGCTTCTTTCTTCCGGCATCAGCCTGAGTATTCCCTGGATTGTCCGCGGTCCAGTTGATAACATTCTTGCCCAACGAAAAATCCCTTCCCCGACAGCCTTGATTGGACTGATTTGTATCTTCCTTATTCAAGCGTTTTTTTCTTTTAGTCACAACTACCTTTCTGGAGCGGTTGGTCAACGCGTCCTGTTCGATCTCCGTGTTGGCCTCTTTTCCCATCTCCAAACCCTGTCCATTTCTTTTTTTTCAATGCGACGCACAGGGGAACTGCTTTCGCGACTGACAAACGACCTCGGGGTCATTCAAACGCTTTCCACAGAGTTGCCGGTCAATCTTATTCGCCAGACTTTCATCCTCATCGGCGGCATCATCATTATCCTTTACATAAATTGGCGATTAACCCTCCTGGCCCTCCTTCTCATTCCCATCATTGTCATCGCAGCCCGTTTTATGGGCCGACGTTTAAAGAAACTCTCCACGTCCGTCCATGATCAACTGGCCAATACCAGCACCTTAATGGAAGAGATGATTTCTGGAATCCGATCTATCAAATCATTTGGACGAGAACCCTACGAACTGGGACGGTTTTCTCAGCAGACAGAAAAGACACTTCAAGTCATGCTGAAGCGGCTCAAGATATCCGCCGCATTTGGTCCTTTGATGATGTTTCTTGGATTTAGCACATCCGGAGGCCTCATGTGGTATGGCGCACAAGAAGTGCTGCAGGGCAAGATTACCCCTGGAGAAGTTATCTCCTTTGTAATGTACGCCGCGATTATTACCGGCCCGCTAGGAAGCTTTGCGCGTCTTTTTTCGCAACTCCAGGAAGGTCTCGGCGCAAGCAAGCGGGTCTTTGAACTGCTAGACACACCCCCTGAAATTGCTGACGCGACAAATGCCATGCCCCTTCCACCCATGACCGGAAAAGTCCGCTTTCAGTCAGTCAGCTTTCAATACCTGACAGACCAACCCGTTCTTAGATCAATCGATTTCACTATTTCACCGGGTGAAAAAGTGGCCTTGGTCGGCCCGAGTGGTGCGGGAAAAACGACCATCATAAATCTACTGCATCGTTTTTATGATCCAACATCCGGAGCAATTACTATCGACGACTATGGCCTCAAAGACATCCAATTAAAAAGCTATTACGAACAAATTGCCTATGTTCCCCAGGAAGCCATCCTTTTCGGAGGGACACTCAAAGAAAATATCCTTTACGGAAAACTTGAATCAACGAATGAAGAACTGATTGCCGCTTCAAAAGCCGCACATGCACATGATTTTATTTCAAATTTTCCTTCTGGTTATGAGACGATTGTAGGTGAAAAAGGACTGACGCTTTCAGGTGGACAACGCCAACGGATTGCCATCGCCCGCGCTTTTTTAAAAAACCCGAAAATATTGATCCTCGATGAAGCCACCGCCTACCTCGACAACGAATCAGAGCAATTCATCCAGGAAGCCTTAGAATGCCTCATGCTAGGAAAAACAACCTTCATGATTGCCCACCGCCTCACCACCATCCAAAAAGCCAACCGGATTTTGGTCTTCAATAAAGGCACCCTCGTAGAACAGGGAAGCCATACCGACCTGATGGCAAATCAACGACTCTATCACCACCTTTATACCCTCAAATTCGCCAATGACACTGCGATTGTCTCGTAAGGAATCAACGTCTTTTCCCTCTAAAATCCTTCTAATTTCAATCCTGAAAACCTGACTACAATAAAAGCCCCTTGAATCTCTGAGATTCAAGGGGCTTTTATTGTAGTCTACGGCCTCGTTTTGGCCACCCGCTTCAAATGGCAAAAGA
>JBHHWW010000165.1:0-2548 GCA_046756725.1 Nitrospiria bacterium
AGGGCAGTAGGTAGAATTATGCCTTTTTTTATCATCCTTTTTTTTCTACTGATGGGCGCTGTGGGATACCTCGCAACGCTCAATCCCGGGAAGGTCGTTTTTCACCTGGGCCAGCAGTCGTCATTCGAAATTTCGGTGATTGCTTTGATTCTCTTTTCGGTTGCGCTTGGGGGAATCCTGGTTGTCTTTTCCCGCGGTATTTATGAGATTGGAAATATACTCAAACTGTGGAAAGAGGCCCGTCAAAAGAAGCAAACTGAACAGATTGAAGTGTATTCGACCGACGCGGTTAATGCTTTTCTTGCAAAGCGTTATCCGGATGCAAGCGCGCTTTTCAAAAAAATCCTTTCTATTGATCCAAATCACACAAATACCTTGCTGAGGCTTGGAAGAATTTGTCGAATCGAGGAAAATTTTAACGAAGCGATTCAACTTCATAGAAAGGCAAGGAGCCGCGATGACCAGAGTGTTGAGATTTTGCTCGCACTGGCCCAGGACCTGGAAGAAGCCCATCGTTTTGAAGAGGCGATGCAATACCTTAGAGAAATCCTCCAACTGGACGAAACAAATTTAACCGCCATGGGGCGGCTGCGGGATCTGATTATACGTTTTCGTCACTGGGATGAGGCGCATCCTCTTCAGGAGAGAATTCTCAAACTTCATCTCTCGAAAAGCGCCCGGAAGGAAGAGGAAGTTATTCTTCTGGGGATCAAATATGAACTTGGGCGACAACTTTTAGAGCAAGGGAATGCCTCGTCTGCCCGGCGCTATTTCAAGGCAGCGATTAAGCTTGACCGAGACTTTTTGCCAGCACATATCGGGCTCGGGGATGTTCATTTCAGTGAGGGAAATACCAAAGTCGCAGCGGCTCTCCTGGAAAAATCGTATGAGCTTACAGGGAATTTAATTCTTCTCCTCCGGCTGGAAGACTTTTTTATTGAAACAGGTGAACCTGAACGAATTATCAAGGTTTACCAAGCTGCGATCAGGAAAGATCCTCAGAATGTTGTACTGAGGTTTTATTTTGGGAAACTTTATTATCGTCTTGAGATGATCGATGATGCTTTTGATATTTTATCTGAAATAGAATCCCATGTGGAGTCGTTTCCGGACCTCTATAAGGTACTTGGAAATATTTATGTAAGGCAGGGAGAGCTTGTTTTTGCAGTTGAAGCGTTCAAAAAGGGCTTGAGACTTAGAAAAAGGATCTTAATCCCATACTATTGTGCTGCCTGTGACTTTCATACACATGAGTGGTCGGGGCAATGTGGCCGATGTGGTCGGTGGAATAGTTATGAGGCCACTCCAATTCTTATTGAGAAGACAAGTAAGGCTCTGTTGGAAAGCCCGTATGCGGTACCCGTTCCACAGGAAATTGTTTCATGACGAAGCTCCCAAATCCGCCAAAACCGCTTGTCTTGATTATCCTGGATGGTTGGGGGATAAATGTGAGAACAAAGGGCAATGCGGTTGTGCAGGCAAATCCTCCTTTTTTTCAATCCCTTCTTGAAAACTACCCCAGCACCACGCTGGATGCTTCAGGGGAATCGGTTGGGCTTCCCGATGGGCAGATGGGAAATTCCGAAGTCGGTCATATCAATATTGGCGCGGGTCGGATTGTCTACCAAGGGCTGACCCGGATTTCCAAAGCCATTTCAGACGGCTCTTTTTTTCTAAATCCAAGCCTTCATTCTTGTTTAAGCGCCGTAAAGTCTGCCAAGGGGACCCTTCACTTGATGGGGCTCTTGTCGGATGGCGGTGTTCATAGCCACATCGACCACCTTGATGCAATTTTGGATTTGTCGCAGAGAGAAGGCATTCAGCAGTTGCGCGTTCATCCTTTTTTAGATGGTCGGGACACCCCTCCACGAAGTGGATTGGGATATCTCCAAACCTTGGAAGAAATGCTCAAAAAAAAACAGCCTACAGGTGCTGATTGGAAAATTGCCACAGTGATGGGACGTTTTTTTTCGATGGACCGAGATCAGCGTTGGGACCGGATTGAAAGTGCCTATGATGCCATGGTTTCTGGGGCAGGGGTTCATGCGTCTTCTGCCCTTTCGGCGGTTCAAAAAAGTTATGATGATGGGACCGGCGATGAATTTGTCAAGCCAGTTATTATTTCTGAGAAAGAGACTCCAGTCGGAACGATTCAGGATAATGACGGCATTTTCTTTTTTAATTTTCGGGCAGATCGTGCCCGGCAGTTAACCCATGCTTTTGTAGACAATGTTTTCGATTTTTTTAGACGAAAGTCTTTTCCTGTTCTTTCTTCCTTTGTTTCGATGACCTCTTATGAAGAAGTTTTGGATTGTCCCGTTGCATTTAGTCCGGTTCAGCTCAACCAAGTTTTGGGGGAAGTGCTCAGCCAACGGGGGTTAAGACAATTACGGATTGCAGAAACTGAGAAATATGCGCATGTCACTTATTTTTTGAATGGCGGACGGGAGAAGGTTTTTGAGAATGAAGAACGCATTCTTATTCCATCCCCCCGGGATGTTAAGACTTATGACCAAAAACCCGCAATGAGTGCTTTTGAGGTGTGTGA
>JBHHWW010000166.1:0-2546 GCA_046756725.1 Nitrospiria bacterium
GCACAAAAACAGGAGATTGCTTCGCTTCGCTCGCAATGACATTTGACTTTTTGGATAGTCCCCAAATTAGTCATGATCACGCGGTCGTGGTTTATGAAACCCTTTCAGGGTTTGATTTGCTATGTTCTCGAAACCGAGGGTACGGCTATCGCCGAACCCTCGGCTATGTTGTCTAACCGCTTCGCGGTAAACGAACCTCTTACCAAATCTAATCTGACGCACAAACGAAGTGAGAAATGTTAGTTGCTTATAAAAAAAGGCACGACTGGACAATCGCGCCTTTTTTGAGGAGGTTATGAAAGAGTGATGGTTTTACGAGTCGGCGCCGGCTGCCGTCCAAATGATACTATTTGAGAATAAATCCCACCGGATCGTATCTCCGGGACGGATAGTGTCGGCAAGAAGAACCGAATTTCTCACCCGTCCATAAAATTTCACCAGCAATCGAAACCGGCCGCTGGTAAATGGGGCCCGAATCCGAAGTTTCGTGGTTTTCCCGGCTTCGATTCTACCGATGAAAAAAGCGGATGAAAACCCATCGGACAAATAAACACTGCCATTATCTAAGCTCGGGTTTGTGACGCTGAGAAGGACCGGAAGCTCTTTTTCTTTCTGCCGGTTGGTTTGACCTTTATTGGATGCAGCACAGCCTGCCAGCACAACGGCAACCAGGACACTTAAGAATATTTTTTTCATATCTATTTCCGGTTAGGTCACTTTTTGACATCGCGATGTTAAATGATTTTCCTCGCGCGTTTATTAGGTTAACAGATCGCGGTGTAATCGTGTTCCAAGGAGTTTTTGCAAGAACGCTGAGGCCGGTTTCTTAAATTAAAGGAAGTGTCAAAAGTTTTATATTATTTCCGCCAAACTTTTACATCGGTCAGGCGTCGGACTGAAAAAGTGAAAAAAAATAGAACACGGATGACACAATTTTAACGGATCTGAACGGATTGTACTTAACGAATGTGGTCGAAGTCGGTGGGACGTGTATTTTGTGGCTCTTGATTCAGGGGGGGCATCCAAAATCAAATCCGTGTCAATCCGTTCTATCTGTCAAATCCGTGTTCCATTTCTCCGTTCCGGGGGCATAATATTTTCGTTGCTTATGTTAACTCCCTGTTTTATCTTAGGTACTTAAACTTCAACTGTCTTCAACAAAAACATTTTTCCAATGAGCACCTATATCCTGATGCGAATACTCGAGTCTGCCCCGGAAAGGTATGACAAAGGGATTTCACTTCTCACACTTGGACGATTGAACGAGGTTTATAATCGCTTAGCGTCTCACATTAAAAAAGGTCAGAAAGTTCTCGACATAGGATGTGGAACGGGCGCCATGACCTTACGCGCCGCTCAGAAAGGCGCTGCGGTGAAAGGGATCGACATTAATTCGCAGATGTTGGAAATGGCACAAAAGCGGGCGCGTGAAAAGAATCTCACCCAAAATATCGAACTCTGCGAAATGGGTATTGCTGAGCTGTGCAACGAAGAATCACAAAGTTATGACATTGTGATGAGCACTCTCTGTTTTTCCGAGTTGAGTGAAAATGAGGTGACCTACACATTGAAAGAAGTCAATAGAGTCTTGCGGCCAGGAGGACTTTTGCTGATTGCCGATGAGGTCAGGTCGAATCATGCTGCAAAGAGGATACTGAATTGGCTGCTAAAAGCTCCTCTGGTCATCATGACTTATTTAATCACCCAAACAACAACCCATGCCATCGACAATTTACCGGAAAAGATAAAAAAAGCCGGGTTGCGCGTAATGTCAATCAAATTGAATAAAATCGGGAACTTTATTGAAGTAGTCGCAAACAAGCCAATATGAGGCTTTCACATGAATCCGTTTAAATATCTCTTTGTGAACGTTGTCCAGACCTTGCTGAGAGTGTTCCCTTTCCCCTGTAAAACGGGAGTGATTAAAATAGGCAACCCGGGCAGAAAGGCGCCGGTTTTCATAACCGGCAATTATCAATTGACCGTTGAAAGAATTAAGAAAGCTTTGAGCGGGATGGATGCGTATCTTCTGGTTGCGAACAGCCGGGGCGTGAATGTCTGGTGCGCGGCTACTGGCGGCCATTTTACAAATCATGATGTCATTTCCGTTTTAAAAACCAGCGGCATTGAAGAGCTGGTGGATCACAGGACTGTCATCCTGCCTCAGCTTGCCGCTACAGGTATTGAAACCAAAAAGGTGAGAACCAAGACCGGCTGGAAAGTGACCTGGGGGCCGGTCTATGCAAAAGACATTCCGGCTTTCATAAAGAATCAGCGCAAGAAAACCTCACGGATGTCGGCAGTCACGTTTCCCTGGCCGCAACGTTTTGAAATGGCGGTCGCTTGGGCGTTTCCTATTTCTCTCGTCTCCACTCTCATCGTGATGCCTTTTTGGCCAGAAGCTCTTTTGCCTCTTGTTTTTCTGATTTGGGGATTGTCTTTCTCAATCTTTATGTCCTTTCCTTTTTACAGCCGCCGGTTAGAGTCCAAGAGGAAAAGAATGGGCTTTATTTTTTTCGATTTTGGACAAGGGGGATTTCAGCTCA
>JBHHWW010000167.1:0-2542 GCA_046756725.1 Nitrospiria bacterium
GTATGAGGCTCTTTTAAGCGATGCGATGGCGGTGCTTTGGCCGGTCGGGATGGAAAAGCTGGAAGAGGTGGCGCTTTTGGAAACGGGATCGAAGGGGTAATATGGAGCTTAATTGGAAAACCGCCTTGAAGCTTTTAGCATATCGTATTCTGTGAGATCCTTAATCCACTGAAATTCAATAGATCTCAAAAGTAGGGAGATTAAAGAATGTGCGGAAGATATTCTCAAACGGAACCGATTGAAAAGGTCGCTTCCATTTTCGCAGTCAACGAATGGGTCGATTTTGAACCTCGATATAACATCGCGCCCTCTCAGCTCGCCCCGGTAATCGTTAATACCGGTGGGACCCGCGTTCTCGATCTTTATCGCTGGGGTTTAATTCCGTCCTGGGCCAAAGAGATTAAGATCGGCTATAAGATGATCAATGCCCGCTGTGAAACGATAGAAGAGAAACCTTCTTATCGTCGTCTGGTGAACAAACGGCGTTGTATTGTTCCCACAGACGGTTTTTTTGAATGGCAAAAATCAGAAGATGGAAAATCTAAAACCCCGATGCGGATTATGATGGAATCTGAAACGCCTTTTGTTTTTGCGGGGCTTTGGGATGAATGGCGGGATGCCGAAGGACAACCCCTGCGGTCTTATACGATTTTGACAACTGAAGCGAATCCGCTTTTAAAAGCCGTCCATGATCGGATGCCGGTTATTTTGAGGCCGGAGTTGATAGACGGTTGGTTGGATACTGAAGTGAAACTGGGAGACCTTGACGGGGTATTTGATCCTTATTCTGAAAAAGAAATGACTTATTATCCGGTATCGAGCTTTGTGAATAGTCCAGGAAACGAGGGAGCTAGGTGTTGGGAGCGGGTAGGGGAGTAGGGAACACGATTCTACCTCAGCAGGCCTTTCACCATTTTTATGATTTTACAACTAAATCCGGTTGGTTTTTCCGTTACGCAGGCTGTTCGGAAAGCCGTGATTCATCAGCAGGGCTTTTCACAGCCAAACCCGGTTTGTTTAAGACATGAGTGTAGATCATGGTCGTTGAAACATCTGCATGTCCAAGCAATTCCTGAACTGTTCGAATATCGTAGCCGGTTTCCAGCAGATGGGTCGCAAAAGAATGACGGAGCGCATGTGAAGTCATTTGTTTCGTGAGGCCTTTCTTTTTCGCCGCGTCCTTAATGGCCCTTTGCAGACCGTTTTCATGGAGATGGTGACGGCGGACCTTTTTGCTGCGGGGATCGACCGATAGATTACCCGACGGAAAGACATATTGCCAGATCCATTCCCGTGCGGCATGCGGATATTTCCTTTCAATGGCGGGCCAGAGATAGACGCCGGCCAGGCCTTCATTCCGGTCTTCCTCATAGATCTCCTTCACGCGAACCAGGTGTTCCTTGAGTGCCTGTTTGAATCGATCCGGCAAAATTGTCACCCTGTCTTTTTTTCCCTTTCCATCCCGAACGACAATCTGACTCTGTTCGAAATCGACATCTTTTATTCTGAGCCGAACACATTCCATCAAGCGTAAACCTCCTCCATAGAGCAGGCCCGCCATGAGTCCATAAGTCCCACTCATCTGATCGAGTAAGCGGGAGACCTCGTTTCGGGTCAATACCACGGGAAGCCGTCTCGGCCGCTTTGCCCGTGTAAAATCACCCATTGCACCCAAAGGTTCCTCAAGCACCTTCTCATAAAGAAAGACGAGTGCGTTCAGGGCTTGATTTTGCGTACTTGCCGCAACTTTCCGAACTTCTGCCAGATATTCCAAATACTCTTTTACCGCATTGGCGCCAAGGTCCCGAGGAGATTTTAAATTGTGAAATGTCACAAAACGGCGAACCCAATCTTCATAGGCCTGTTCCGTGCGAATGGAATAATGGCGGGAACGTATTTCCGTTCGAAGCCGCTTTATGATATCTCCATACCTGATGACGACCTCTTTAGAGACAGGAGTGTCACGGAATTCGTTTTTTAGCAGAACATCTGCGTTTTGAATCCTGGAAAATATAAACTGCTCATTCGTATTGTTAACAGGAGGGGTTTTCCCTGTTGCCCATGGGACCTTCAAAAAATCGACATATAGGAGGCGAAGCGCCTTTTGCGCCTGTTCGACCTGCCAGACCTCAATAGCAGGCTGATTTTCGAGGTTACTGAGGAATGCTTTTACCTGCTTTGCTGACCGGGCTTTAAGGGGCACGCCCTTTTGAAACTTCGCAAAACTTTCTGCCCAGGTGACATACCATTTCGCCTGGGTCTCGGGAATACCTTGTTTCAAAACAGATGCACGGTAACTCTGCCAGAAGTCTTTCTTCTCGGGAAGGATTTTTATTGACAAAATCAGATTCTCCCACTATTAAGGACCTGTCTAGAGTCTCTTTCAAAGACTTTAGAATTACATTTTAGCATATTAGGCAGAATGTTATCTATTGCATATTGGCGCATGCTTGCATATTCAATATGCCACATTCTATCTAATATACTGTTCTGTATTTTAAGAATGGGATGAAGTGCATTGAAACGTGAGAAAACAATATTC
>JBHHWW010000168.1:0-2534 GCA_046756725.1 Nitrospiria bacterium
CTCATCATTAATTCTTCAAATGAAGTCACTTCTTTTGGATCGAGTTTTTCTGCCAAAAGAGTTACCCCTTCTTATTTCTCATGCCAATTGATAAACGGAAGTATTCTACGATACCAGGGATTATTTTCCGCGAGGTTTAAAATCCCGATCTGTGTCCCATGAAGTTCTTTGGAGAAATTAAAAAAACCAATCTGTACGCCATGAAGTTCATTCGATCCGTTACCAAAGGCCAATTGAAAACCATGAACCGTATCAGCAAAGTTCATAAGGCCACCGAGTTGCATCCCATGGAGTTCATGGGAACTATTATAGAGGGGAGCGATCAAAAGCCCGTTGATTCTATTTGTATTGCTGGATAGCCCCGCAATGGCAATGCCTTTGATATTCCCACCCATCAAAGCACCAGAAATGGTAATGCCTGTCATGGTGTCGCCCGAATCGGCTGGCAGATGAATAAAGAGAAAAAAGGGTTCCCTCACCAGTGCCTCCCCCAAAAAAAATCCTAAAGGAAATAGTGCATAGTTAATAATGGTTGCAGGAATATGAAGAAGGTTGTTTCCAACAAAAGGAGCGATGGTCAAACCTGCTATGTTTCCTCTTGTATGTAATCCTCCGATGGCAACACCTTTTAATCTATTTGGGTATGACAAAAGGGGACTTAGAGCCATACCTTTCATGGCATCATCCGTCCCTGCGTAAAAAGGGCTAATGGATAATCCCTTAATTCGACGAGCTGCCTTCCACAAGGATAATGAGACACCATTAATTTCTTCAAATTGCTTAGATTCTGAGCTGCCAAGAGTCAGACTGAGGCCATCAACAATACTCCCCCCGGATCTCACATTCCCAAAACTTAAGCCGTTACCCTTTAAAGAAACACCCGGAGAAGCAGAGGCGTCACTGACGAAAACCGCCAAAAGAATTACTGAGCCAATCAGGATCTTTTTCATGTCTTTTCTTTCCCCCTTAATATCAAAAATGAGCATTGATCACTGGAAGCCATTTAAACCCATCAGGATTATTCCCAGCATAATTAATGAGGCCGATCTGCACGCCATTAAGTTGCTCAGTATAGTTAAATAACCCTGTCCCTCAAGCACCTGATCCGCTCTCGCTACGATTCTATATTTTGCAGGGATTCAATCCCAAAGTTAGTTGAAAATTGGTCCATGACCTATGCTGCATTGGTTTGATTTTTCTCTTGGGTGTATTTTCCCATATTATTTTTTAGTAGTGGAAGGAACCTATAGCCTTTCACCCTTCTAAGCGAGGGTTCGATTTCCAGCAAGGCCGTCGCAACCCACCGCTGCCGCTGGTTACTGTTCTTCCAATACCTTACCCTTCTCGTATATTGCTCCAGTTGGCTGTTCAATGATTCGATACAGTTGGTCGTCTTTAAGCTGACCCCTAATTGTTCGAACAATCCCAGGCGATGTAGAGTCAGGGTTTCCTCCAGTCCTTCATCAAGGCTTCTGACCGCGGATTCGTTGATGAGCTGCAATTCTTTGCGAACCGTATAAAGCTTCTGCTTGGCTTGTTGGTAGCTCTCTTGTTCATAAGCCTTTTGAAGTTTCTTCCGAAAACGTTTTTGTTCGCTTTTGGGTAAATAGGCCACGACGTTTTCCCGCTTATGCCATTGGCATCTCTGAATGATCGCTTGTTTTCCAAAGACGGTTTCGATTCCTTTGCGCAGGCCTTTGGCGCCATCAATCACAAACAGGATCTTCTCTTCTGTTTGCAGCCCGCGCTCCTTTAGCTGATTTAAGAAATCCCGGCAGACTCCTCCGTTCTCTGTGCCCGATTCTATGGCCCCAAGAACGATCTTTTGCCCGGATAAAGTTACCCCCAGCGCGATGATCATCTCATTCTCAGAAAAGCTCTTGCCGTCCATGAAGATGACGATGATCTCCTGATCCTTAAGATCCCGATCCTGAAATGCCTTCAACTGCTTTGCTGAGGCCTGGATGAACTTCCGGGAGACACTGCTCTTCTGTATGCCAAAAGCACTTGGAATCTGCATCGCCGCCTTCTCAAACTTCCGAGTACTTATCCCATTGATGACCTGTGCCAACGTTTGATTATTGATCCCTTCGTCCGATTGTAAGGCCTGATAGCTTTTCAACGGAACCTCTTCTCCGATCGTCTGATTGCGAACCCTGGGAACGCGAATGCTGTGTTTCTGATCTCCTAAATACACTGAGCCTAAATTCGACCCCCAGCGTTTATGTGGGTTGTCGTCTCGACGATAACGAACACCTGCCAATTCCTGAACCTCGGACTGAAGGGCTTCTTCGACAGCCATTAAGCCGATCGGGATAAGTTGCTGAATCAGGGAAATTCGACTTTCCAGATCATATGTGCCATTGATTAAATCCATCGCTGTTTCAACCCGTGTTTTCGCATTGCTTTTTCTCTCTCTTTTCTCTACGATTTCCATGTGGCCTCCGTGGTTTGGTTTGTCTGTCTTGCGGTTTCGCGGCTTGCAAAACCTACAATACAGACCCGGAGGTCATTTCTCAATTTCAACTGAGTTT
>JBHHWW010000169.1:0-2520 GCA_046756725.1 Nitrospiria bacterium
TTTGGATGCCTATTCTATCTTATTTGAGGACGATAAGTCCGACAGGCTCCTAGGTCTATATTTTCACATATTATTTTGAATTAACATCCGTCATTTGTTATATTGCTTCGCTATTTTTCAATTACTTTTTAGGAGACCTTCCTTGATTTCTACTGTAACGCTTACAATCCAGTTTGGAGACAAGCCCCTTTTCGAAAACGTCTCGGTTAAATTCGGCGACGGAAACCGCTACGGTCTGATCGGAGCCAACGGTTCTGGGAAATCCACTTTTTTGAAAATTCTTTCCGGTGAGCTGGAGCAAACAGCTGGCTCCGTTGTCCTGGATCCCAAAGAACGCCTTGCCAAACTGAACCAGAATCAGTTTGCCTATGAAGATTGCAAGGTTCTTGATACGGTGATCATGGGCCATACCGAACTCTGGCAGATCCATCAGGAACGGGAACGCATCTATGGCCTGCCTGAAATGAGCGAAGCAGATGGTCTGAAGGTCGGCGACCTTGAAGCGGCTTATGCCGAACTGGACGGCTACACCGCAGAAGCGCGTGCAGGAGAACTGCTTCTTGGCATTGGGATTCCCCTGGAACAACATGAAGAGCCAATGAGCGCCGTGGCCCCTGGATGGAAGTTACGTGTTTTGCTGGCGCAAGCGCTTTTTGCAGATCCAGATGTACTTCTACTGGATGAACCGACCAACCATCTCGACATCAATGCCATCCGCTGGCTGGAGGAAATGCTAAATAGCCGAAATTCAACCATGATTATTGTTTCCCACGATCGCCATTTTCTGAACAGTGTCTGTACCCACATGGCGGATGTTGACTACGGTGAAATTCGGATATATCCCGGAAACTATGATGACTACATGACTGCTTCAACACAAGTCCGTGAGCGCTTATTGGCATCCAACGCCAAGAAAAAAGCGCAAATTTCTGAATTGCAAACTTTTGTAAGACGTTTCTCAGCAAATGCCTCCAAGGCAAAACAAGCCACATCACGTGCAAACCAGATTGAAAAAATTAAATTAGAGGAAGTAAAGCCCTCCAGCCGAGTCTATCCTTATCTCCTTTTTAATCAGGATAAAAAGCTTTATCGCTCCGTACTGGAAGCAACTGATCTGAGCAAAGGATATGATGGCCTACCACTTTTCAAAGGGTTGGACCTGAATCTTGATGCGGGTGAGCGAATCGCAATCATTGGACCGAACGGCATTGGGAAGACCACTTTATTGCGCATCCTTCTGCCTGAAGACCATGAAGATCAACTGGCACTGGATACAGGACGTGTTAAATGGTCAGAAAATGCTGCAATTGGTTATTTTGCCCAAGAACATTCTGCTGACTTTACATCCGATGCTTCGCTTTTTGAATGGATGTGTCAGTGGCGCCAGGAGGGCGACGACGAACAGCTCGTTCGCGCAACATTGGGGCGATTGCTCTTTAAAAAGAATGAAATGGAAAAACAGGTAAAAGTCCTCTCAGGAGGAGAACAAGGTCGAATGCTCTTTGGAAAGTTGATTCTACAACGTCCTAATGTGCTGCTCATGGATGAACCGACCAATCACCTTGATATGGAGTCCATTGAATCGCTCAATAACGCACTGGAAAAATATCCCGGGACATTAATTTTTGTCAGCCACGACAGAGAGTTCGTCTCATCCCTGGCCACAAGGATTATTGAATTGAGTCCCACTGGCATTATTGACTTTAATAACAACTACGAAGAATACCTCCTAAGCCAAGGTGTGGTCTAGTCACGATGTTTTTTTCTACACGACTTTATCTAAACAGACCTTTAACTTTTCGGTGACTTCACTTGGTGGAACAGGGACACGGAGTTTTACTTTCCCGACCGTAGGGTCTTCTTGCCCTGTTTTCCTCTGATATCCCACCGTCATGCCTTCTTTTTTGATCCCTGCCAGAAGATTTTGAAACAACCGCAGTCCCATTTTCCGACCGAGAAAATACGGCGACTGATCGGAGCCAACATCTTCGATATTTCCAATACTAGTTTCAGAGACTGTTTCAATCCAGGCATTTTGAATTTCAATTGGTAATCGCTCTAAAATATCGATTGAACTCACCTGATCTGCGGTAATCCTGATCAATGTAAAGGCTCTCGCTCTCTGGGAAAAGGACCGTTCTTCAATCATCGACAGGTGCACTGTAATAAAGACGTTTTCATGGCTCATCCCTGAAAACTGAATATAACATCCTTTTTTATTGATTCCCCTCGAAACAACACCTGATTTCCAATCGTAAAATCGGACTTTATCAGACGAAAAAGCCGGCAGTGCAATAATGGCAAAGAGAAAGAGGAGTAAAAGAAGCCCTGAATAAATCTTAAGCATTATCTACACACATAAAATCTATTAGTTCAGACTGAATTCTGACACAGCTCTTGAAAAGAGTGAAGATTACCGCTTTTGATGGAAGTACCAACCGACATCAAAACAAAAATGAGGTAAGCCTCATGCTTCATAGTAACGAAAAAATCATCAAACACAAAGTTGGATTATTAAAT
>JBHHWW010000170.1:0-2495 GCA_046756725.1 Nitrospiria bacterium
CTAGAAGCTGTCCCTAAAAAGGATCAGCCGACTGTCCAGCCATCTTGACAATCCTAAAAAACAAGGTTATATTGCGGTACTTGTTTGGCATTGAGGAGGGAATGGGGGTTATTTCTCATTAAATCCGTTAGTGTCTCAAGGATGGGCCCGGCGGGACAGGATCGTTTCATGAATAAGCGTCATGAGCAGAGTCCTTTCCTACAGGAGGGGTTCGGCGAACAGATAGAGTATAACGAAGTTTTTTTCTCGTGGGTCGAAGGAGCTTCTCCGTATTCTGGAGAGATTCTTCAATTTTCAACTATATTCAAGGGAGGATAGGATCGTGCGTAAAGTTATTGAAAGAGTACTTCTTCTGTCGATTTTCCTGGTTTCGACTTCGGTCGTTGCTCAGGCAAAGAACATTAAGGTTGCGATGCTCAACACGGGGACCGGTGGAGCCCAGATGGTTTTTGAACCGGATTTTATCGAAGCCGCCGTGGGTGATACGATTGAATTTGTTGTTACGGATGTGTTGCACCAGCCCGTTTCTGTGTCGGTTCCCGAGGGACAGAAGACCTGGCATACAGAACCCAGCCAAGGGGTCAAAGTCAAGGTGACCAAGCCCGGCGTTATTTTCTTTAAATGTGAAACACACTCCATTCTGGGCATGGCAGGAATCATTCAGGTGGGCGGTTCCAAGGCGAACCTTGAGGCCGTAGAGGAAGCAACCGAAGAATATACTGAAGCACTGGCCATGAATCAGGACAGAGTTACGGCTTTCATGGGCAAAATAAAATAACTTTACTTTCAAATTCTTTCTGAAAGTCTTAAAACAGGGTGAGCATTGCTCACCCTGTTTTTTTTTTAGATTTTTCCAGCGTGCCCCGGTACAAGAGAAAAGCCCATCTGCTCAAAATGGCTGTCAAAACCAAAGACGCGCGTGATTTTGAGACGCTTCATGACGGCGTAGGATGTACAATCCGTGAAGCTCCAGCTTTTATCCCGGTGATGAAGAAAGATCCGGGTTGCTTCTTTAAAAGCCTCTTCTCCAATCATTTCAAGGCGGACGAAGCGGCTACGCTCTACCATCTGTAAAAACTGCTCTGAAGCTTTCCGTCCAACCCGAGTCAAAATAAGCGTTACGGTTTCATCAACGATGTAATCGGTTGTAATCAGGAGAGTTTGTTTTGTCAGAAAGTTTTTGGCAGAGGTGTGGTGCTGGTCCTTCTCTCTCAGGAGTGCGACAAAGCCGCCCGTGTCCGTAAAGATCACATCTGTTCTCCGTAGAGGTACTTATCGTGTTGTGCGCCAAGGTCAGCTGGCGCCGGGTCTTCTTTGGCCAGGACAGACCCGACAATGTCAAACAGGGGATCGTTCTCTCTCTCCCTGAGGTGAGAATCGATAGCCTCCCGGACGATCTCAGAGAGGCTTTTTCCGGTGGCTGAGACCTCATCCTTCAGTTGAATGTATTGCGATTCCTCCAAAAGAATTTGTGTTCGTTTCATGTAATGGTGTGTCTCCCCTTAATGTATGTGCTATATAATACCTCATACATTAATTCTGATCAAGTGTGAGAAAACGGTCAGATCAAAGCGAGAAGGAAACCTCATTGTGTGTTATTCCGGGAAAGGCCGGAATCCAGTCTTAGGTAACAGGTTTAAGTTTTCTAAATTCTGCTTATGAGACCGTAAACCATGCCTAAAACAAAGAATGCCCTTCCCTCTGAGAGGGAAGGGCACCTAAGCACCGACAGGAATGCCTGGAGGTGAGATACAGAACTAAGCTTGTTTCAGGCGGACTTCCTTGATTGCGTCAGGAACCTGTAGAGAAAGCTGGCTCAAGATCTTTTTCAGTTTTAACTGATGGTTGTACTCTTCAAGGGACATGTCCTCCAGCATGACCCGGAAAGGCACATCATCGTCAGCCATTTCAACGCCTTTGGTATAGGTTGCCAGAGCGGCAGTCTCAATTTCGAGGCCAAACTCAAGCATTTCCGTCAGATCGGTCGTCTGCTTGATCGGGGCGGGTTCAACGGTTGGAATCCCTCCCAATCCAACAACATATTCTCCAAGCTTTCTGGCATGGTCAAAGCAGTCGCTGCTCATGTCTCCAAAAAAGTCTGAATGGACTTCGCGGTAGGTCCCTTGCAGAAGGACGCTGTTTTGAGAATACTGAATCGCTCCGCCATATTCCAGGCTGATGGCGCTGTTTAAAAGTTTGATCATCGCTTGTGAATCCATGGGAAACTCCTCCTCAGTTTGTGTGATAGAAAATTATCTTTCAGAAGTCTATCTATAATCGCTTATTGTACAAGATAACAATGTGTAAATCAACAAAATAAATCTCTATCCTGTTGATTTTATTGCATAATATTGATTTTGACAATAGATATCAGTATTTCTTTCGGGTCTTAATGAGAATGGAAATCACTCTCTTGAGACGAAGAATTTACGAACCGTTTAGGAAGCCCTGATTAAGTCTGGGTTGAATTTTTCAGGAGATAAAATGTTTCGATT
>JBHHWW010000171.1:0-2445 GCA_046756725.1 Nitrospiria bacterium
TTCCCGGACGGATCGAACCGCAAAATACAATCAACTTTGAGAATTGAGCGCCTCTTGGGCCAGGGGGCGGTTTTTCGACCTGACTTTTTTTCTTGCACCGAGTAGACGAGTATGTCTAGAAAAGAACAGAAAAAAAACATAGAAATTTCCCGAAAACCGGCAGTTATTTTCATTGCCTTGAGTGTCTTAGCCAATGGATATCTTCTCTTTACTTTTATTTTCGGCGAAATGGGATTCATAAATGCCCTCCAACTCAAGGAAACGCACCGGCAAATCAAGGCGGAGGTCCGTTCTCTCAAGCAGAAAAATCAACAAATATCTCTCCAGATCGATGCCTTGAACCATGATCCGAAAGCCATTGAACGTCTTGCACGAGAAAGGCTCGGGCTGGTAAAAAAAGGCGAACTCGTATACGAATTTTTTCAGACGGAACGTCCCTAATCTATTTCACTGATGCCCACCACAGATTCAACGCTCTTTCTTTCCCTGGAATAAAGTGTCTTATCGCGCTGGTTTTATAAGTATTATCGGTCAGCCCAACGTTGGGAAATCGACCCTCCTCAACCAGATCTTAGGGCAGAAAATCGCCATTATCACGGACAAACCCCAAACGACCCGAAATCGCATTCTCGGGGTCTATCATTTTTCAGAGGGGCAGATGGTTTTTCTCGATACGCCGGGCATTCATCAGGCGAGAGGCGGTTTGAACCGGAGAATGGTTCAAACCGCCTTTGCAACGCTTCAGGAAATCGATCTGGTTCTCTTTGTTATTGATCCGCTAAAAAAAGGGAATGCCACCGACCTTTTGATTAAAAACCATCTTCGTAAAATAAACACGCCCCAAATTTTAGTGGTTAATAAAATAGACATTCTCGACCCCAACCAATTGGTTACACAGCTGGATCGGTCCAGCCGGGAAGAAGGTTTTTCGGAGGTGATCCCGCTTTCAGCGCTCACGGGAAAAAACGTCGATCGTCTCTTGACGCTTCTTAAATCTTACCTTCCAGAAGGAAGTCCTTTTTTTCCTGAAGACATCGTGACGGATCAGCCAATCCGCTTCCTAGCATCAGAAATTGTCCGTGAAAAACTCATTCAGGAAACACATGAAGAAGTCCCTTATATAATCGCAACCCAGATCGAATCATTCAAGGAAGATCTTAAAAGAAACCTCGCAACGATCCATATCACACTGTATGTTGAAAGCAATTCACAGAAGGGGATTATCATTGGCCGTAAGGGGCAGATGCTGAAAAAAATTGGAGGCGCAGCCCGGAGAGAATTGGAGGCACTCCTCGGCATGAAGGTTTTCCTTGGTTTGTGGGTCAAGGTGAGAAGAGGTTGGCGAAGCGACGAGCGTTTTTTGAATCAGATGGGTTATTGAGGACGCTTAAAAAAAGTAACTCCAGTACAACAAAATCTGATCGGTATCATCAAACGGGTCTTCATTTAGTCGATGTTGTACGCCTGCGTTCAATGCGACATGGCGTGTAATATATCGAAGCCCGGCTGTAATGCCAGTATAATCATTTCCGAGTAGCGCCTCCCGTCCAAATCGAAAATTTCCTTCAAGCATGAACTGTAATTGCCTGGAATCTATAACGGGGATCAATACACCTAGGTCGATGATGGAATGTTTTTCTTCTGTCGCATCGCCAAGGTCTTGAATATACAATCCTCCATTTGCGTAAAATCCGATGATGACTGGTTCGGAAGTAAAACTAATCGCTGCTTCGGCAGATGAAACAAGGATTGCTTTTATTGCCCAGGAATCGACTGCTCCGGCTCCTTTCTGTGGAGATCCCGTGGGAAAAAAAACACTTGCGGAGAGCGCAAAACCTGGAAAGGTAAGGGCTGGATTGGGTTCCAGGAACCGCCACTTCAGCGATGCATTCAGGTCTCCGGTATCGCTTCCACTGTTTCCTTTCTGTTCTGCCTGGATAAACAGAGGAAATTGGGCTGAAACTTCCACATTCGAACCGGTACCGTAGGTCAGCGTCGGTGAAAGTTGGGTCAGCTGGAAATCAGGCTTATCGCTGCTCTCATGAGATAAGCCCATGCCGATCTCCAATCTTCCAGACGCCAACGTATCAATCGATTGAGTCAGAAGAAGGCCGCTCAGACCGGAAAAGGTGGTCGGAATACGAAGAAATTCTGTGCTTCTGGCCCAGACCAGCTCTCGGGGGCCCAAGATCAAAACGATAGAAAATACTCCTAATAGAAATAGGCGTTTCATGAAGTCGCTCCTTTTTGGGTAAGGTGTAACGAAGTACGAAATATAACTGATCAGTATGATGAAAGAATAGCTAAATGGTACGGAGAGGTCAAGTCTATTAAAGAAGCTCTGAATAAGTCGGTGTTGGTGCCCTCCACCCGTTGAGATCTGTCCCCGCTCTCCTAAAGTAGGTCCATTCAAAAGTAGTGTAAATCGACCGTTTTTCACAAGTT
>JBHHWW010000172.1:0-2444 GCA_046756725.1 Nitrospiria bacterium
GAGACGCTTTATTCGGGAACCCTGTTGCCAGGGATCCCGAATACTGTTCAGTTTCTACGACTCGGCAGTTTCTTTGCCGAAGGCTTTATCCAGAAGGGGTTTAACCTCTCCGTTTCGTTCCATTTCATCAAGGATGTCCGTGTCTCCGTAGAATTCGCCATCAATGAATACCTTTGGAAGCGTCGGCCAGTTGGTCATTTTTGAAAGCGTTTCGCGCTTCTCCATGTTTCGAAGTACATCAACAACTTCAAAGGGATGCCCGTACTTGTTGAAAAACACAATGGTTTCTTGCGTAAAACCGCACATCGGCATGGACTTTGTCCCTTTGCCGTAGATAAGGATCTTGTGGTCGCTGATTTCTTTGTTTATTTGGTCTTGAATTGAATTGTCCATCTTTTCTCCAAACTCAAAAAATTTCTAGGCAGGCATCCAGCCTGATTGGCATCTGATTAAAACGGGTTAGGCTGAAACGGCTTCTTCCGGGGTGTGTGATTTGATTTCCAGCGCGTGAATCCGACCATCTTTCATAGGCTCACTCAGCACCTGATACACAAATCGCTGACGATCAAGGCGATTTTTCCCTTTGAACTTTTCCGAAACAATCGAGAGCTGGTAATGATCCATCGTTCCGGTCCGATCCACCACGGACACTTCCGCATCCGGCATCTCTGCCTGAATATATTCAATCAATCGTTCTTTGCTGATCATTTCTCCTGGCCTCCCTCAATTTCCACGGATATCAGAAAATTATAACCCACTGTCTTTACGATCGTAAAGAGGGAGAAAATTCTTTTTCGATGGCTGACGCGCGTTACTTGACCGCATTCAAAAATGCGACGATGTAAGTGGCAGGGAGGGAAAAAGCCCCCTTTCCTCCAACCCCGCTGATTTGAAATCGCAAACCGGATGATTTATGTGCCTGGAGGTAAGCGCGGTTGATATTGAGACCAACGAGTTCATGAAATGTGCAGTCCATCGGGCCACAGGCAGTCACATGCTTGGAAATAGTAATGATATCCATATTTTTTCCATCGGAATCGTGGGCTTTTTCATAGAACCGCCAACCTTTGCCATAGCTGTCACTGACATAAATCTGGTACGCGGTTTCCGGGCTGTTATCCGGCTTCCACGCCCTTAAACGAACATAGTCACCGGCAGACTGCGTGCAATCCGGTTGGCCGCAGGGCGGACCAATGTAGTTGGTCCCTTTCTGATATTCGTCCTGTTCAATGGTAATCAACGGCGAAATTTCTTCTAATTTATTCCAGTTAATTTGCGCACCTGAGACACATCCTCCCAGTAAGAAAAACAAATTGACGATGACCCAAGACTTCATATCCGCCTCCTTATTTTCAATATGCCCGTCACCTTCCCGACAAAAACAAGGCTACTATACCGTTTTATCCAGTAAATTGACAATCCCGGGAAGTATTTTTTGGTTGAGCAAAAATCTGAAGCGTCAACCGCATAAAAATCAGCAACAGGATGCGCTGCAATAAATCCTGTCGATCAGATAAAAACAGGCCTGTTTTTCGTGGATGCGGAATTGTTTTTTATATTTCCCTTGCAGAGCATCATACAATAGGATTATGCTTTATTTATTCCACAAAAGAATATGGGATAAAGACATGCGTAAAAAAACAATCTTCGAGGAGGAATAAATGGCCATACGTTTAGGGGACGAAGCCCCCGACTTTACAGCAGAAACAACAGAAGGAACAATCAATTTTCATGAATGGCTGGGAAATGGCTGGGGCATTCTCTTCTCCCATCCAAAAGATTACACACCCGTCTGTACAACCGAGCTGGGGACTGTAGCGAAAATAATGCCCGAATTTACGAAGCGAAACCTAAAGGTTCTGGCAGTCAGTGTTGATTCTATCGAGGAACATAAAGGCTGGATTAAGGACATTAATGAAACCCAGAACACCACGATGAATTACCCGATTATCGCCGATCCCGACAGGAAGGTCGCCACACTCTACGACATGATTCACCCGAATGCGCTTGATAACCTGACGGTCCGCTCGGTGTTTGTGATCGGACCCGACAAAAAGGTTAAATTGACGCTCACTTATCCTGCCGCCACCGGACGGAATTTTGACGAAATCCTGCGGGTGGTCGATTCATTGCAATTAACAGCAAATCACCAGGTCGCGACTCCGGCCAACTGGAAAGACGGGGAGGACTGCATCATTGTGCCAGCAGTGACCGATGCAGAAATTCCGTCCAAATTTCCCAAAGGACACACGCGTATCAAACCGTATCTTCGCTTGACACCTCAGCCGAACAAGTAACCCGGACGGCCTTCCCGGGATTTTTATTTTCCGGGAAAGGCTGTCTCCCGTTTTGAAACCAGATCATTCAATAAACAGCGTGACATCCGTTACCACAAAGGTTGTATTAGCACCAAAACGGCTCACCAGGAAGTCCTGTGTGCCGAC
>JBHHWW010000173.1:0-2444 GCA_046756725.1 Nitrospiria bacterium
GAAGATTACTTGACAGCAATACAAGACGATTGCAGGACCTAGCGCAAGAAGTAGAGGAAGCGGGTCAAAAATCAGACCCTAATCTTCAATTAAATTTGCTTAGGCCACTTCGGAGGGAATCCAAGGATTTGACAAGAAAACAGGTTGTTTTATTGAAAAATATAGAGTTGAAGGAAAAACAGAAATTTGGTAATAAGATAAAAAATCAGAATGCGAAGATCCTTACTCTGCAGAACCAGTTATCCGACTTACTAAATCAGAACCTAAAAACGCTAGCGCAAATTCTAGCTGCAAAAATCACTTAGGAGGTAGTTATGCCCGTAGATACAGCGTTACCAACGAAAAAAACAAGAACCACCCTGTTTGCCGAAAATTGTGAGTCATGCGCACTCTTCAAGGAAGGTGGGTGTGAGTTTTCTGGGCCATGTACAGGTGGTGGGATGGAAATGGATGAGGGGATGGAAATGGGTCGTCCTAAAGGTATAGATGGGTGTCCTCGGTTTTCTGGGCAGGAGTTTGGGGAGGAAGATCCTGTAATAAATTCGCTTCGCAATATATTAACTAGGAAGACATTTAAGGATTTTCATTTGGCTTCAGCCTCGCTTCATGGGACTAAGATCTCTAGTACACTTGATATAGTGAAGGATGCGCAAAAAACTGTGGAGGAAACCAATCAGGATCTGAAGGAATGGAAATCAAAATTTACTGTAGCTAATCGTGGATTTAGAAACCAAGAGAAGAGGTTCAAGGATTTGTCTCGTAAATTAAGTACTACTCATAGTTCGGGCATGAGTGCTACTGCCAGGAAGGCCCAACAAAAACGGTTGGATGTCATCCGCAATAAGAGGGACAAGTTTTCGGAAGAAGCTGATATGGCTGAAGATCGTATCAAGGAGTTTCGTAATGAACTCCAGGCAGACAAGGAACATTTGAAGTCTGCGATTAAGGTCTTCAAGATGCTAGTCAAGAACGAAATTAAGAAACGTACTCAGAATAAAAACTTCTCCCAGGACATGGATTCTGGGCAGGAGTTTGGGCGGCCTAAGGGGTCGAGGAATAGACCGCTGAAAGCTAGACGAACGGCAAAGCTTGAGTCGATATTGAATTCATACACAAGAAAAATCCTAAAGACCCACGGTTGGAAGCTTTAAACAGGAAGGAGAGAATTGCAGCGAGGAATGTAAATCGACTTATCAATGAATTTGTCAACAGATATGAAAAGATTTTTGGCCATCTTGATCAAGTAGGAGATCCTGTCTCAGAAACTTATCCACTGACAAGAACCACTGAACAAATAAGAAGGGACCATCCTATTGTTGAGGACAGTATAGGTTTCTCCGACGAAGACCAACAAGACATGGATTTTGGGGAGGGGATGGAGTTGGCAGATGGATTACCTTCGCTTCCAAAATTGAGTTCGAAAGATAGTCCAAAGGTAAAAACGCTTAGGCAGATAAAGCAACTCAAATCAGAACAGAAATCCTTACAAAAAAAGAGACAATCCATGCCCCACGGCCCTGGGTTCTCTGAGGATTATGGGATGAGGTTTGTAAGAAATGACCCAAGAGCGAAACGTATTGGGCTTCGCAGGGCATGGCCCATGATACAAAAATTAGCACAAAAATGGTTGGATCTTTATAGAGAGATACAGTACTTGAGACGTAAAGATTGGCCAAATATAGATGCTAAAGAGAAGAATTTTCGAAGACAAAAAGCCTTATTCAGGTCTCTGAAGAATGTGGACAGAATGTTGAAACAAAGACTGGAGAAGTATGATGCTTGGGACAGTGCTTTTGATAAGGTGGAAGAAATTGCTGAGGGTTCAATTAAGCCTAAGGATTTGCAGGAGTTCTCTGAGGATTATGGGATGGGGTTTCGTTTCTCCGAATCCCCCGACTGCCTGACCTGCCAAGAATACCAGGATACGTGTCAGGGTATGGATTTCGTAGGTCTCCAGGGGTGCGTTCGTGGTGGAAAAATACTGGATACTCCTAAGTGTCGTGGTCGGAAGGCTGTTCAACGGGAGTTGGCTAAGCGGGGGGAGGGACCGGTTGAGAAGGAGGGGGTTGAGGTTGTACGGACTAAGGAGAGTAAAACACAGGCTGCTCCCACATTACTAGAGCATAAATTCCAACCTGAGAGGATAGAAAAGAGGATTCCAGTTGTTCAGAAAGAACAAAAGGTATTGAAAGCTAACTTAGGAAAAATAGGTGCTATAAAACAAGAGGCCAGCAATGATTTAGGATTCTGGCGTGGGAGACATGAAGCGGCAAAAAAAATGCTAGAAAAGATTAAAAGTGCACCTCAAGTCGATGAAAATTTACTTGGAAAATGGGAAAGATTGCAGGGTGGCTATGAGGATGAGCTTAATTTCGCTAAAGAGCGGATAAAAATCTCTGAAAAAATACAAGGTTCAATTGAAGAACTCTTTCAGTTCAATCAAG
>JBHHWW010000174.1:0-2440 GCA_046756725.1 Nitrospiria bacterium
GATCAAAGTTGACGAAACCGACAGATTCATAGAAGATAAAAAAACCAGCGTCGCTGAGAATATGGAACTACGGATATCCCCCTCCGGACTGGGGTAAGATGAAGCTTGGTTCGTAAGGCTAAGCGCATCAAACTCAAGCCATAATATGGAGGATACCCAAATGAACTATATTGCCGTGGATTGTCATATTTCATCACTCGATTTTGCAGTGGTCAATGAAAAAGGATGTGTGACAAAAGAGCAAAGCATTCCAACTAGTGCGAAAGGTTTTATGGCGTTTGTAAGGGATATTCCCAAGCCCCGCCAGATTATAATCGAGGAAGGAACGCTTGCTTCCTGGCTGCTGGAAATATGTACAACATTCACAGAAAAGCTCATCATAACCGATCCTAAAGTAAACAGGTGGATCGGCAGTGCAGCCAACAAAGATGATGATATTGATGCCCGCAAATTAGGTCAATTGGCGAGAGGGGGTTATATCAAAGAGATCCGTCATCCTGTGGGTGATCGCAGAAGATTTAGAGAATTGGTCCTGTCTTATCACGACACTGTAAAGAGCGAAACAAGAATAAAGAATAAAATTAAAGCGAAATTCAGACAGAATGGGATTTCCTGCAGTGGAGAAACAGTGTATTTAGAGCACCATAGAGAAATCTGGCAGAAAAAGCTCCCCAAGGATAAGATCGTCCAGTTAATCATCAAAGGATTGTGGGCGCAACTTGACCAAGTTCAACAAGTGAGAGAAGAGATACTGAAAAAGATTCGAATGCAGAGCAGAAAATATCCGGAGATTAAAAGGTTCAAAAAAGTCCCAGGCATCGGACCGATTCATGGATCGACGATATCGGCGATATTGGAGACGCCCGACAGATTTTCGAATAAGAAGAAAGTTTGGATGTATGCTGGATTAGGCATCGTGGAGAGACGATCGGGAGGTAAACTCTATTCAAAGAAATTAAGCAGAGACTACAATCGTCTTTTGAAGTATAGTTTGAAACAGGCGGCCGAGTCCGCGATCGGATCGAATGACAATCCGTTCAGGTATCAATACCTCGAATTGACGATGAAAAAGGGGATCCCCTCCCATCGGGCCAAATTAACAGTGGCAAGAAGTATACTGTCGACCTTGTATGGGATGTGGAAAAGTGGAAAGGAGTATGATCCCGACCTAAAGCAAAAGAGAGCAAAGAGAGAACAAATAAGTTAGGGCAAACCATCTTGGTAAGGCTAATACGACAATATAAGTTGAAAGATGGATGCCCGGAAGAGGGAGAGTATCAGGAGCGGAGTGGCCTTAGAGGTCCTTATTATTCGCTGAGTATGCCCCCTTGTTATTTCCGCAAATTTTCATAGGCTTCAAAAAGTCTCCAAAAGATGCGTGGGATACGGTAATCAATCACGTGTAAAAAGAAGAAAATAATATCTATCTGTCCCGTAGGCCAGGGAAAGCCGGTATTAGTCGTGTTGGGATTTCAAGAATGGTTGACACAGCTTTATCTCAATCAAGGGGGGTATCCAAAAGATCAAAAAAGTGATTTTTTGGAACATAGGGGGAAGTGTTTTCTTGACTTTTAGTTCCAAAGATTCGCTCCGACACCCTGTCGGCTTCGAGTGAAACGCCCTGTCGCTTTCAGTGAAATGGGCAGCCCAAAGGCCGGACATCCGCGAGTACGCCATCCACGCCCGAAATGCTTCTGGCCGGTGGCTGTGTGGGAACTGGCGGAGAAATTGAGAGGAAACAGCATTTTGAATTATGAGGAAGAACTATGAATGAACGATTTTACCTGCTGAGAATACAGCTACTTGATATCGAACCGGTAATCTGGCGTCGTTTTGTGGTGCCCGCCACCATTACGCTGGACCGGATGCACGAGGTTATCCAGATTGTCATGGGCTGGACCGACAGCCATCTGCACGAATTTACCATCGGGAATAAACGATATACGGAATACCCTGAATCGAAAGAAGACGGGCTGGTCAGCGGACGATACCGTCTTGGAGATCTGATCAAACAGAAAGGCCGCACCTTCCGTTATCTGTATGATTTCGGGGACAGCTGGGAGCATGAACTTGTTCTCGAAGAAGACCGCTATTTCAATCCGGAACTGGGAACGGAGCTGACCTGCCTTGAAGGTGAACGGGCCTGCCCACCTGAAGATGTTGGCGGCGTACCCGGCTACTTTGAATTCTGCAATGCCCTGAAGGACCCGAGCCATGAAGAACACGAAAGTTACATGGAGTGGTCCGGTGGGGACTACGACAGTGAGCGGTTTGATTCCGAATCGGTCAACTGGGAGTTGATGAAATACCTCCGCTGGTCCAGGGACAGATATCAAAACTGGGGAGGCGTTGAATGAAATACATTTTCTAAAAAAGTCTGTAGGAAAACGCTTTTTATAGAATGAGCTTCTTCCTCATTGATTATTTTTGAGGAGGATTC
>JBHHWW010000175.1:0-2431 GCA_046756725.1 Nitrospiria bacterium
GTAGTACAGCAGGGCCTTCCCGTAATTCCCTTTTGAAAAGGCGGCATTTCCCTGCCGCATCATTTGAGTCGGGTCCGTCATGAAATCGTCAGGGTAAAAAACCAGAAAGAAAAACAGCTTGTTTCGCGATCGACACCAATGCCTTTCCACCACCGTCGATATTTTTTACGAGGGAAATCGTTGCCAGTGAGCCATTTTTGATTTTTTCGATAAAAGCCCCCAGCGTCTTTTTTTCGGCAGGGTTTGCCTTCTCGATGCAAGCTAATAGTTTTCGGATTTCTTTGATTTCTTTCAGAGCTTTTAGTTGCAGTCCTTCGTCGGCATCGGAATCAGCAACTTCTAATTTCAGTTTTTTCAGATCGGCATCCAAATCCATAGCCGCTTTCTTGAGTGTGATGTTCACCGTTCCGGTCACCTGTTGATGGTCGCCCACACCACCCACTGCGCCGACTGGGGCGTTAAAGGTCTGATTGACGACCACTCCTGCTTCTTTTTGTTTTTCATCCGACATAATTTCCCCCAATACTTTGTTCAAGTCATACTCAGCACCTGAGCCTGAGATGTATGAACCCTGCCTTTTTCTCGCCATTGCCACCAGTTGCCGGTAGGGGGCTTTTTCAATCTCTCCCCCGCCCATCCGCTCTCCTATCCGTGCACTTGCCGACAAGACCACCTTTTCTTCATATTTGAGTTCTTCCATGCGTTTGAGGATTTTTGTGATTTCGTCCCGCAAAATGGCCAACATCTCTTTTTTACCATTCCCCTGCACCCAGATATTCAGGACACGATCATGATAATCGACCTGCACCCGCGCCTTGGCTTGGATTACTTCGTTTTGCAGGATCACCCCGTTTTGCCAGACCCATCCATCCACAATCTCCTCATGGCGAGAAACAATCAAGGTCGGCATCACATGCCGGGGAAGGAAACTTTGAAAATCAAACTCAAATACCAGGGTGCCGACCTCCTCTTTATCAAAGTCCACCTCCGGTTGCTTGCTCGGCAGTTTATCCGGGATCACAAAACGCCTGTGATCTTCCGGCAGGCGGTAACAGAGCTTAAATTCCTCCATTGCATCCAGGATAAAGGAACATTTTGAAGGGGGATAGCGCAGTTTATTGCCATCTTCATCTTCAACGGTTTTGGACCGGAGGATGCGGATGACTTCTGCTTCGCTCAATTCTCCTTTGTTTTGATTCACTTCATCGGAATAGAGCAGGGTGTAGACCCCGTAGGTGAGCCAGCGCGGATTGAGCACAAAACTGTCCAGCGTGGTCATCTGCGGAAAATGAATGACCTCTCCCAATTTATCCAGCAAGTCAAGCAGCCACGCCCGGTTTTGAACCCCCGCTTCTCCAATGCCTTGTCCACTGCAAATTTTTTTAAATTCATCTTGAGATAAAAAGGCGTTTTTGGGCGAGCGCTGACGCACGGCTTCCAATACGGCGAACTGCTGCTTCGTAAAATAGACCTGGTGCGTCCCCACCTTCTGGAGTTCTTCAATCAGATCGCCCCGGAAGGTCTCAAAACGGGATTGAAACCGCCCTTTCGCTTCCGTGCAGGAGAGGGGATAGAAACCAACAATATTCGGGTGTTTTTCGCACAAGGCCCCCTCATTCAGATTGACCGGCATTAAATCAAACTTATTGCCGATGAGCATCACCGGGGCATTCTTCCCGAAGGCTTTGACATGGTCCAGCCAATATTCCGCCTCATCATTGGCATTGATCTCGGAGCGGGCATTGAGTACCAGGACATATAAACAGCGTTCGCGCAGGAAGAATTGATGGGTGGCGTGAGACATGACCTGTCCGCCGAAATCCCAAAACTTAGCAGTAATCGCTGTCTCTCCGACGGGCCAGGACCGGATGTCGATACCCGGCGTCATCTTTTCTTTGCCTTCCACCACGGGTTCGCCATGCAGGGCGCGAATGAGAGAGGTTTTCCCGGAGGCCCCGTTGCCGATAAAAATGGCGCACACCAGGTTGAGTTGTTTTAAAACTGTTTCTGTTTCCAGCGTCAGAAGATAGGCATTGACGGCTTTCGGCCCCTGGTCTTCTATCTCCGCAGGAATATTCATCTGTTTTTTCAGCAATGCCGGATCGAGCGTTTTGCCGGCCAGACGATCCCGGTACCAATCAAGCCAAAACTCAAAACCCTCATCAAGCGCCTCGACCCACTCGCAAAAGCGTTTCCATGGAGGCGCCAAGACTTCCGGGATTTGTCCGGAAGGCCAGAGTGGACATTGCAGGAGTTCCGGCGGGGAAATCGGCCTATCCTGTGTAATCAGTTCCAAATCTGAAAGGATTGCTTTTTCAATTGTTTTTTTTACGCCTCCGGAGCCGTCGGCGGCGTAGGCGGCGGCGGAGGAGGAGGCGTCGTAGGCAGAGGAGGCGTAGGCGGCGTGGGCGGCGTAGGTGGCGGAGAAGGC
>JBHHWW010000176.1:0-2429 GCA_046756725.1 Nitrospiria bacterium
CAGACAATCAAGCGAGGAAATTAATGAAATACCTACAAGAAAAAAGAAGCTTGGGCCTTGCAGCTATTAAGTCAGGGATGAATGAAAAGACAGCGAGAAAATACCGTGATCTAGGGAAGCTCCCCAGTGAGTTGAAAGCGGAACACATCCGCACCTGGCGAACGCGAGAAGATCAATTCGAAAAAATATGGGGAAGCGTCAAATCGTTTTTGGAAACCAATCCGGGCCTCGAAGCGAAAACCCTATTTGAGCACTTTCAGAGAGAGGCCCCTGGCCGTTTTTCAGATGGTCAGATTCGGAGTTTCCAACGAAAGGTGAAACACTGGCGGGCGACCGAAGGTCCTGCCAGGGAAGTCTTTTTCCCACAAGTCCACAAGCCTGGAAAATTAAGTCAGTCAGATTTCACCCATATGGGAGCATTGGGAATCACGATAGGCGGCACCCCGTTTGATCACCTGATCTATCACTTTGTCCTGACCTATTCAAACTGGGAATGCGGAAGCATTTGCTTCTCTGAAAGTTTTGAAAGTTTAAGCGAGGGATTGCAGCAAGCCTTGTGGAAACTGGGTGGGACGCCGGAGTGCCACCAGACAGACAATCTATCCGCCGCAGTGAATAAGCCGGAGAACCCGGAAGTATTTACCTCACGCTACCAGAGTCTTTTGTCTCATTATAAATTGACTGGACGCAAAATCCAGCCGGCACATCCCAACGAAAATGGGGATGTGGAGCAGCGGCATCACCGCTTCAAGAGGGCCCTGGATCAAGCGCTCATGCTGCGTGGCAGTCGTGATTTCGCCACTCGGAAAGAATATCAGGTTTTTCTGGAGAGACTTTTTTTACAGTTGAATGCAAACAGGCAGGACCGATTCAAAGAAGAACTGGCATTACTGCGGGTTTTGCCGAACAATCGCTTATCCGCCTGCACAAGGCTGTGCGTTTCCGTGGGGCCAAGCAGCACGATTCGGGTCAAAGATAATGTTTATTCAGTTCACAGCCGACTCATCAAAGAAAAAGTGACGGTTCGAATTTATGCAGAGCACCTGGAAATCTGGCAAGGCCAAAGCCAACTCGAAACCATTCCTCGCCTCATCGGTTCAGGCAAGCATAAAATTCAATACCGTCACATCATCGACTGGCTGGTGCGGAAGCCCGGTGCCTTTGAAAACTACCGTTACCGCAGTGATCTCTTTCCGACGAGCCGTTTCAGGATGGCTTACGATACTCTAAGCCAAGACCATTGCCCCTCAAAAGCCAGTAAGGAATATCTTCTGATTTTGAGTTTGGCAGCCAAAGAAAATGAAACAGCGGTGAACGAAGCACTCCGTTTTCTCTTTTCCCGGAGTCATCCTATTTCTGCTGAGTCTGTAGAAAACCTTCTCTTCTCCGGCCAGACGCTACGGCCCATAACCGATGTTACGATCCGAGCGGTCGTTCTAAGTGCCTATGACTGCCTATTCGGGAGATCGGAGGCATGGGCATGACCGAAATACACAGCGACCTTAAGCAACACCTGAAGGCCTTACGTCTTCCTGTTTTTCGGAAATGTTATCAGAGTGAGGCCGATCTTGCCCGTCAGGAATCATTGTCCCACGAACATTATCTCTTCGAGCTGCTCAAAAGAGAATGCGAGGAAAGAGCCCATAAACGCACGCTCCGCTATCTGAGAGAATCAAAATTACCTCTTGAAAAAAGCATGGAAGCATTTGAACAAGAACGTCTCCCAGGCAAGCTCAAGGGTCTGCTTGATCTACTTCTTGAGGGATCATTTGTAGATCGGAATGAAAATGTCCTGGCCTTTGGCAATCCTGGCAGCGGCAAGACCCATTTGCTCTGTGCCATCGGGCAGGCCTTAATCCAGCAAGATCGCCGAGTTCTATTTACCCACTGCAATCTCCTCGTTCAGGACCTTCTTATTGCCAAACGGGATTTAAAGCTTGCGAGAGTCCTCAAAAAACTCTCTCGCTACCAGGTGCTTATTATTGATGATCTGGGTTATGTTCAACAAAGCCGGGAAGAGATGGAAGTGCTCTTTACGCTACTGGCTGATCGCTACGAGCGGGGAACTGTCATGTTGACCAGCAATTTGCCTTTTTCAAAGTGGGAGCAGATTTTTAAAGACCCTATGACGACAGCAGCGGCCATCGACCGCCTGGTTCATCACAGTATTATTTTGGAGTTGAACCTTCCAAGCTACCGCTTGGAACAGTCCAAGAAGGAGAAAAAACAGGAGATGAAAATCGGGAATTATAGTTGTCGTTGACCGGGAGAAATAATTGTCGTTGATCATGTAGATTTGTTTGCTGATGGCGCTTAAATAACTTGATTGCATCTCTGATATTCATTTCACACCTCCATAGGAAGTGGTCTTTGGGGTTAACACAATGCACTTGCCAATTTTGGCAATTTTAACTATTCTAGTGTTTAGA
>JBHHWW010000177.1:0-2368 GCA_046756725.1 Nitrospiria bacterium
CCATGGCTTCCGGAACCCCGATTGTAGCGGCGGAAATGGGTCCGATCCCTGAGGTTGTCGGTCGGGAAGGGGCCGCCGCGCTGGTTCCCGTGGGTGATCCCGATCAGATTGCGGAGAAAGCCATTCGCATCTTGACAGACCCGGACCTCTCAAGACAGATGATCACCAAGGGGAAAGAGCGGACAAAACTATTTTCCTGGGAAGAGGCCGGAGCTAAACTGGGGCAACTTTATCGTGAATGTCTGGAGGTGAGGGTATAAATGAAAGCGGGACGAATCTTCCTCATACGCCATGGACAGACTGCATGGAATAAAGTCCGATATCAGGGATGGGGAGATCCCCCCTTGGATCAATGCGGGAGGGAACAGTCTGAGACGATTTGGAATGCACTCAAAGAAGAACCCATTGATAAAGTTTTTTCAAGCTCGTTGATTCGCGCGGTAGAAACGATTCGCCCTCTTGTCACCCGAAAACAGCTTCCCATTCTTCTGTCAGATGACCTGAGGGAATTGAATTACGGTCTTTTAGAGGGAAAAATGAAAAAGGACCATCCGCTGAAAGTGAAAAAAAATAACCTCCATCTCCCCGTTCCGGGAGGAGAAAGTCTCTCTGATCTGTACGGGCGTGCAGTCCGATTTATTGAAGGCATCACAAGCGATCTCTTCTCAAAAAAAAACATTATCATTGTCGGGCACTACTGGAGCAACCGGATGGTTTTGGGTGCAATCCTGGGGAGTTCTTTTGACGCTGTGATCACAGAATCCGATTACCGCCCAAAAAATGGATCTATTTTAGAAATTTCCTACGAAATAGATCCGGAAGACCGGATCAACTTCCCTGCATCCCACCTGAGGGACACTCTTTTGAATAAAAGAAGCCCATTATGAATATGGCATGGGATTATCGCACATTTAAACACCGTGAAATTCTTGAAAAGTTTGAATCCGTCACGACCATCGACCCTGAGTTTGATCAATTGGACTGGTATCATGATGAAGAACAGGTTTTGTCTCAGCTTTCTGAACCCTTAAAAAAAAACCGAAACCTGGAGATTGACTGGATCAAGATTATCAGCGTCTGGCATGTCTTCGGAAAGCGTTTCCAAGTTGTTTACCAGCTTGGCAGGGGAGACCTCACAAACAATAGTGAAGTTCTCTCCGTCCGTTTTTTTTCACGGGATCTGTATGATTTATACAGTCAGAAAATCCAGGCGGAAGCGTATCATCCTGACGACATCATTCATTTTCCAAAATGGGATGCTGTTGCGAGTTTCTTTCCTGAGGATGCCTCTCTCCCTTCTTTGAGAAGCATGATTGATCAAAAAAAAATCAGACAACACTTTAAAGGGATCACTCACGTATCAAACAATATACAGGGCGTGGATTGGAAACTTCTGGGTTATCGTCCTGGAGAACGTGCCGCAATCAAGTATTGCTTGCCCGAATTTCCACTTGTTGGGAAAACATCAAAGGGCAATCTCGCGGTTGAGGCCCACCAGCGGATGACCCTGCTTTGGCTTTCGCCAGATCGATTTTTTCAAATGCCCCAGCCAATTGCCCTTGATCCGGTAGCGGGAATTCGTTGGGAAACTTTTTTGCCCGGCAAACGCGTTGAAGTCGTTTTTTCAGAGATTGACTTTTCACATTTTCTAAAAATGGTCTGTACTGCGCTGACCAGACTCCATCACGTCCAGATTAAAGATCTCCCTTCGGGTGGACTGGACGTCGTTTTGAAGCGGATGCAAAAGAAAATGATTCCCAGGATATGCCGATTACTGGCTCCCCTTTCCGAGGAGATTGAGTCTTATTTTTCTCGACTTCTCAAAGCATCAAGATCTATTCAAGGGGAAAAACAGCGATTGATTCATGGAGACCTCCACACCGGCAACCTTTTGATTCATGGAGACACCGTTTCTTTTATCGACTTAGACGCGCTTTCTCTGGGGGATTCGGCTTATGATCTCGCACTTCTAGGGAGTCGTCTTCTCCTGGTTGCCCTTCTGAGGAGAGAACGTCTTGGTGAAGTCGGCGATGCGGTTGCGATGCTACCATCGTCCTATGAAGCGGCGGGAGGAGACCCCATCTCTCAAAAAACATTTTCCTGGTATCTATCGGCATTGCTTGTCGGAAGACAACTTAAAACCTGTGTCCGGGAAAGACCGCCGGAACTGGGAAGGCTTGCTCCAGTATTACTTACATTGGCCCAGAAAATACTCGAATCCGGACAATTTGAGCCGTCTCTGATACAGCAGTTCGATGATGGAAACTTAAAACAGAGGAACAAAGATGTCCATTTCTGATGTGTTTCAAAAAAGACTTGTTATTCCAGAGTGGTTATTAAAAAAAACGCTCGGGGAAATAAAACAGAT
>JBHHWW010000178.1:0-2365 GCA_046756725.1 Nitrospiria bacterium
TCTTCGCAATGAGCAGGCCGTGGGTTCGATTCCCACCGCCTCCACCAAATTTATGTTGTAAAATTAAGGGGTTATCTTTTCGGATGGCCCCTTTTTTGCGTCCCCAGACTGTCCCCAGGGTCAAAAAAACCCCCTTTTTGTCAGTTTTCAATTGAAAATGGATTTCAGGTGAATAAGGCCGTGTATTTAGATGAGAGGCGTTGCAGAGGGATGGTGATTACGGGCAGGAGACCGGTCGATACCATGGAGTGTAGTTGCTGTTACTCGACCTGGCTGACACTGTCAGGGTGATTTGCGTCTTTCATCTATACTACGCACATATGAGAAAACCCCGAAATCAAGGATTGCGGAGAGAAATATGATGTCACTCCGGGACAATCTGAGAAGATGACGTTGATAGTATTTCACAATATAATTCGAAAACAGAGCTATAACTTGATGCACCAGAAACCGCTGATAGGCCAGCTGGTGGGACACTTAGCAGGAGCCTACCTGGTGTAATGCGCTTTCCGGACCCATAAACCTGACGAATCATTGTCTTATATTGCTCGGTGGCATGCTGGGAGTAATGGACGCAACGATTGCGAATCTTCCGCATCTTCGTCAAGTCATCCGCTACTGCGCTTAAGGCTGATTCGAAGGGCTCGCCTCCCTTGAAAAACACCTTTGCTCTTTTGCGGACTGGGGAAGGGTCTGCCCATTCTACATACTTACGAGACCCACGAATAAGATCATGGACAGTGTCCAAATCTGTTACAAGAACTCGATGCCGACGCTTAAAAGTGACAAGGGACGCATCCACAACGAGCCGTTCAAAGCTGTTTTCCAAGAACTGTTCCCATGCCGTAAAAAGAACAATGAATGCCATTTCACAAAGTCTTTCCTGCCGTGCTTTACGAATAGGGATACATCTTCTACCATCAACCCTTTGAATTGACGATAAAGAGTTGGCAAACTCTAATTGGTCTTTGCATGCCCGTTCAAAGTTAGCTCTAACCCGCACAAGCTTAGGAGTGATATTTGCCATATCTCTCAGCCTTCTAATGCCATGTTGATATACCCTGCAATTGTCTTTATTCTGGTTATTCTTTGCTCTCGATCTCCTGTCGCCTTTTGTGAAGCTGCTATAAACTTTTCCATCTCTCGTGACGAAGAGGTCCCCCTATATTTATTGCTTAAGCCAATTAACGAGTTTTTCACCTGCAATAGTTCAGATGTTGTAAGGTTGGAATGACTACCTCCGTGGCCCAGCTCAGCCGTGTTAGGTATCCCGTACATGACGTGATAAAACGCACAGAAAAGCGAATAAAACAGGACGCGGCGTCTGAATATAGTATTTTTGAGAGAATCACCGAGGCAATTCGTTATTGTATCAATCACCATCTTGAATTCCCTTACCACTTTTTTCTTTTCTGGAAAAGAATCATCTTTTGATTCATATAACTCTCTTATTTTGTTGCGGCGTTTCTGAATTCCGACCAACATGACCACAAAAAGTTCTGTTGTCAAATCAGCTTCAGCCATTCTCATTATTTGGCGATCTTGAAGAATTCCATTTTGTCGCCAGAACTCTAAATGGTCATATCCCAACGAGTAGACTGTCTGTTTGAACTCTCCGAAATATGCGGCATTTAGCAATTCCTGTGCCGTAAGTTTCTGAGCATAAGTGTTGAGACGCGCAAAAATATCGAGCACTTCGGCATCTGAAATCTCTTGAAGAAGGACAATTGACAATTCGTAGCCTAAAAAACGTTGTTGCGCGTCGGAGGGTAAATGATTAAATGTCTTCCCTCCAAAAGATGGATTCTGAGATTTCAAGACAGGGAATTCATCTCTCGCAAAATCTATAATCGCACGCAATCTCTGTTGACCATCAACTACTTCACGTATTGTACGGCGTTGTTTTGGGTCGACATTCTGCCTGATAAATATAATGGGGATTGGAAGGTCTCGAAGAATGGTGTCAATGAGATGGGACTTGGCTTTTGTAGACCAAACTTCACGCCGCTGGAATTTCGGTTGCAACTCTACCTCTCCTCTATCATCCCATGACAAAAAATCATTCACGCTATAACCACGCGGCTTAAAGTTACTCATTATCTTCTCCTTTGACTCGTTTCAGTTAATGTATTTCAATATACAAGGGTGGGCACCGCCCACCATTTATTGCCGTTATTTTTTATAATATACTATTTTTAAACAAGACTCTCAACTCAAGACCTCGGGAAGGAGTTTTCATCTCATCCGGCTTTGACCTATAGATTAAGTGATATCCTTTCACTCGATTATCTCTATGTGTACTCCCGTTTTCCAACCTTCATTGTCTTAAGGCTCTCTGCCTCCCTGTCGCAGCTCATTAATAAGG
>JBHHWW010000179.1:0-2328 GCA_046756725.1 Nitrospiria bacterium
ATAGGCAGAGACCATTACTATTTCGCTTTAACCCAATCCAGAAAACTGGGGGACTCAAGACAATAGCTTGTTCCGCCACTTTCTGGCTCGCTTCCGTCGGAAAAGAAATGTTATAGCAAAAGTGAATCCATGCTGAGGTATTCCGTCATGCTCTTGATGGCTAAATGGAACGGCGAACTAATATATATCTTAAGTTAACAATGCCATTTTTATAACATTGTTAACCGGAGGAGCGTGTAACTTTTTATTCGATATGGATAGCCTTGATTCCCAGCTCTTACGGATAGCGCTTCTCCGCTGGTTTGACATTCTAGGGACTGTTCTTGTTGTGGGAACCATTGCTTCTCGGCAACTTGTTTTTATCCCCACCGTAAAAACCATTCAAAATAAAATCATACGTCAAAGTCTGACAGAAATAGAGTTTAAGACCGGAGATCGTTTTATCAAAATAGGTCTCTTCTATCTCTTTTTTCTCCAACTGGTCACGCTCATCCAAACCGACTTCGGTCTTCTTGAGGGGGCCAGACTTTTTCTCCTTCTTTGCATGATGTGCCTTTCCAGGATAAAACTTCACGGGAAAAACTGGATTTTGCTCGGTAGCGGGGTTTTTCTCTGCCTGACAGGCAGCCTGTCCGGACATGCACTTAGGGGGAGACACCTTCTGGTATTAACGGACTGGCTTCATTATACTGCTGTGGCTATTTGGGCAGGAGGTCTTCTTCCACTCCGTCGCATTGCCAGAGCCGGGCGGGACCTTATTGAACCGGCTGAGCTGTCCTCTTTCCTGGCCAGACTCATTGAGATTTTTTCAGCATGGGCCATTGTCTGTGTCGCGGCCATTCTGATGACGGGTGGATTTAATGCCATGATCTACCTGAATTGGCAAAACATCCTTGAGCCGACCTACGGAAAGGTACTTATCATGAAGCTTTTTTTTGTTATGCTTGTCTTGGGTGTTGGCGGATTCAGTGGTTTTTATCTTCTTCCTCGTTTTCAGGAGACGGAAGATGGGAATGCTTTAAAAGCGGTTGATCTGGAAAAATTATTTTACAAGGCCATCACGATTGAAACGACTCTTGTGTTCACGATCTTCATTTTTGCCGCTATTCTGACGCAGACCCCTCTGCCTTAAAACCGGTCTGTCCATATTTCATAGAATATTATTCAAATCTTCCAGTTCCCGTAATTGATACGTGGGCTTCAGGCAAGTATCAGGATGTGGAAGATTTTTAGGGTTCAACCAGGCAACATCCATCCTGACACTTTGGGCGCCCAGGACGTCATGATCCCAACTATCCCCCACAAACAACACTTCTTCAGGCTTTTTATCTAGGCGGAGGCATGCCTCCAGAAAAATCTTCTGGCCTGGTTTTCGGAACCCAAACTCTGCAGAAATAAGAATTGATTCAAAAAAATCCATCATATTTTCACGCGTAAGCACATGGTAAACGGTTTCTGTATCGTCAAAATTACTCACGATCCCGAGAGGATAGTCTCTGCTCCAGTTTTTAAGTAATGTCCTGTGTATAGGCGGCAGTTCAAGACAAGCTGCGACGTGCATAAGATGTTTCCGCATGAGTTCATGGTGAATCGTGTTCCAGGCATCACCCCTTTCCACTCCCAGGCAGTCTAGAAAAGAGGAAAATCGTGCTTCCGAAAGGATCTCCTTTTCACTCTTTTTACGGAGGGTAAAAATCCCGGCGGTTATCTTAAAAAAAGCCATATGAAAAGCTTCAAAAGAAATTGTCCGCTGGTTCTGTTTTTTAAAAAAATCGTAAAGGAGTGGGGTCGTTGATCGAACACGCATGTCTTTTACCTCCACCATGGGCATATTATCAGATCGATATGGCATAATGGTGTCGCAAAGATCGAAAAGAACAGCACTGTATTTTTTCATTTCGGACGATCCTTTCTATGTACTTCAAAACGAAAAGGAGAACTACGGTTGTTTTTGTATGAGATATCAAGAATTCCTAGTACACCGACCTTCTCACAATAACAAGATCTAATGAGGCCTGTGGTCGCCCAAAATACTTGGTCTCTGTGGTTTTTTTCAATTGAAATACCCACGTCATGATTACCGTTTGACTCTTGAGACCAATGAAACCTACTATCTCATGCTCTTTGCGTCATACTGGTAAGCGAATCGTTAGTTGTTGAATTTATTTGTCGGTTTGCATATTCAGGGTAAGCAGCTTACAGATGGAAAATATTTAAAAGACCGCCTCGAAAGCATGTCTGCTCTGGTCTTTTTATTCTGTTTAATGGTAGTGACAATAGGGGGCGTTCTCAATTAGAGAAATTCCTTTAAAAGAATGTAGAATGGAA
>JBHHWW010000180.1:0-2324 GCA_046756725.1 Nitrospiria bacterium
TCGCAGACATCACTTACAAGTACCTGGAAAAATTTATAGCCCTGCTCATAAATAAATGACATACCATTACATATAAAATAGGGAGGGTTTAAAAATGAATGCCGAAAGACTAAAAGAAATAATTGGTATACTATTTGTTCCTGCGACCATTCTAATTGCCTTTGGCATATCCCTTTTTGGTGAGGGACAAAGAGATCTTGATATTATTGCAAATCTGTCGCCTGCAACCGAAAACAATTTTGTGTTGCGAGGACGGGTTCTCAACGATGGGGATCCAGTAAGTAACGCACAGGTTTGGGCAGTTTTGAAAGATGCCCGTAGTAATAAAGATTCACCACCTGCCGTAACAACAGATCAGCAGGGTGAATTTAGAATCGATTCTATTCCGCAAACCATCGGCAAGGAGAAGGTCACAGAAGTCATAATTTATGCCAAGGCGCAGCTAACAAAGTCCGGGGATAAAAATAAAGAAACAGCTACCATCAGAGGAGAAGAGATTCTCACAATAACAGGTGTAGGTTCTCCTCGAACCGTTAAACTTTCTGTTCGGGCAGTAATATTGCTTCCGACAATTTTTCTAATCAGCATGATTGTCCCTTTTGTAAGGCTGCTATCTCCACAATGGAAGTACGGATTTGCAATTACCCTCGCGTTTTTATTTACAGTCGCGATGATTGTTTCCATTTCGCTCGGTCTCAATTACGTCAACACAACTTCCGATAAGAGCGAAATCTTATCTTTAGGTTTTGCTTCCATATTTAACGGTACTTATGTTGAAGGTGTACAAGAAGAATGGTTGTTGTCCCTTACTTCACCCCAAGAACTTCCTGATCAATCTACGAATGGCGGAACTAACATATTCACTGGATTCGGCGTGCCTCTGTGGGTTCTGCTACTCTCAGTCATAGGAGCAAGCTTGTTTACAGTTTTGCTGATTGTCACGGAGATAAAAGACCGTCCCAATCTCGACAAATTGAAGAAGGAACCTCAAAACGCACCAGAGTTAAATAAGTTTCGTGAACGAATTGAAAAGATTGTTCGTCACCAATTTTACATGTTGTTTTCTCCGCTTGGTGCAATATTCATCTATCAATTACTTATTGCAGCCGAAGCGGCCGCGCAGCCGGTCACAGTTGCAATCGCGGCGCTGGGTTCTGGAGCGTCCCTAAATATTATTCTTGATAAGGCGGTCACCCTCTCCAAAACGGCATTAGAAAAAGTAACTTAATGCTTCAATTTGAATCTGTTGTGAGAAAGAATTAACTCATCTTTAAATTAGCAAAAAGCCACATTTAGTGAATATACACGAATGAATACTTAGCATTTTACTCACGGTCAAGTCAACTACTTAATGCTCTTTTCTTAAATTCATTCACCCGACAAAAGGGCGACGGTTTTTTGGGTTCGTTCAGTGTTCCCTCAAAGCTCGGGTGATGATCGTGCTAGAAACCGAGAACGATGTTATGAAAACAATTATTTACTCTTCTCTAATCACACTTATTCTATCCTCCAACATGTTGGGTCATGACCGCCCCAGAGAATCTTACTTTACTTCCTATCTTCCAAACTATTTTGGTGTTTCCCATGAGGAGGGTGAAACACATATTGAATTCATGCTGTCACTGAAGTACCCAAATCTCAGAGCAAAAGACAACTCCAGAAGACGGTATGAAGTTTTTGGTGCATACACAGGGCTCTATGATTTTTATTTGCAAACAAGACACTCCGCGCCTGTCGTCTCCAGACTGCAAAACGTAGGACTTCATTATGTGTTGAATTTCTTTGCAAGAGACAGATGGACTCGCAATCTTTTTGGGCTTAAAGGTTTTGATTTAGTTCACATCGATCTAACAGTCTCGCATGAATCGAATGGTCAAAATGTCGAGAGTATCGAAGAGTATAACATAGTGAGGTCAAACGATGACCCCGATATCGCCAAGAACGCAGACGACTATGTTTCAATGTCTACTAATTATCTCGGGATGACAATGAAGTTCCGTTGGCGGAACTTTCTGTCCAAGAAACTCGATTTGACTACTTATTTTGAAACAAGAATCATGGATACACCCGGAGACACATATTTTAATGACAGAGTGAGGGATGTCAAAGTTGACCTAAAAACGTACCGTCGCTTCAATCTCCTTACGGTGTTGAACTTCGGAGATGGTAAGAAGAAGTCAGTACAACTCAATACGAACTTTTATACGATTGAGGGGAGATGTCACCTTTTTGATGTCTTTAGAGTGCCAATCATATTTGCAGCAGGGTTTGATAATCCAATGGAGATAAGTACATATCAAACACGATCTCCATATTTCTCAGTC
>JBHHWW010000181.1:0-2285 GCA_046756725.1 Nitrospiria bacterium
TTTCTCGCCAATGACCTTCTGGTGATCAGGTTGCACTCCAGCTTTTTACGACGTAATTTTCCTTCTCTTTGAAGTTCGATTTCTTTTAATCGACTCTTCCCTTTCCAGCAGACTTCTTTTCGTGGTCCTGCACTTTTTTTCAGGACGGCAGCGACATCCTCATTAACGATATCGTTCTCCGGAACCGACGATCCTCCGCCGCCGCATCCAAATCCTCCGATTAAGCAGAGCAGTATCATCGCACCCAATTGTAATTTCTGATCCCCTCTAGCACGATCTGTCATTTTTACTTTCGAGTTCATTTTTCCCTCCTTTACTAAATTTTGATGCTTGCTGTGTTTGACATCATGGAGCAGTGATAGAGCAATCTGTAGACCGTGGCAACGAAGCGGCTACAGAACAGTAACTAGTTGATATTTAAGGATAAATATTGAAATAAAAATATTGACTTTAAACCGTTGGGGGTTTCCCCCAACGGAGTGGGGCAAATGCCTGGGTGGTAGAAGTGAATCGTGTTGTTTGCAGAAATTTAGATATGAGAAGAGTCCGTAGACATACGGAGTTTGAAATGTATCGGATCAATCCTTTATCAGGAGAGACGTGTCATTGAAAGGAAATCGGGTTGTTGTTGGTTCTTAAAAGCGGTTAGGTGGACGAGGGGGAGTGCCCCTTAATCTGTTCTGATGGAGATTGTGCGGCTTGAACAACACTTCTTTTGGGAGTGCGGACACGTGCTGAAGCCACCTTGGCTTTCTTTTTCCGTCTTTTCGCCAAAGTCGGGTAAAGCCAGATGTAGAGACCCGTTCCGACAAAAAGGACCATCGCGACGGCGGTCAGATCGTAAAGAATCCAGAGTTCATCTCCAAACAGTTTTCCGGTATGGAGCATGTCGAGGTATTTTTCCAAAGAGACTTCCGGATTTTCGACGGTCGCCGCGGCAACCAGCGAGAGCGATGACATTGAAACGGCTTTTTCCGCCCCTGATTGATATGAAAAGAGTCCGTTATGGGTTCCAAAGAAAGTGCGTTCTTGATTGGGATCAAATGCAATCGTGGTGAGGTCACGGGATTCTTTTTCCATCGGGAGGATGTGGCTCATCTTTTCCCAGCTTTCACCCCCATCGGCAGATTGATAAAGACCTTTTTTTGATCCCGCCCAAAGAACATTGCCATTCCAGGGAGATTGCGCAAGGATCTTGATTTCTACCCGTTTTGGTTTTTCAAAAGGTCCCCGTTTTACAGGTGCCCACTGCGCCCCCTTGTCCAGGCTTTCGTAAAGTCCCCTCTTCGTTCCCGCAAGCCATCTTGAGTCTGTCAGAAGAAGACTTTTTATCTCAACTCCACCGAGGCGCGAAACAGGCACAGGCACGCCGTTCTTTTCTCCCGTAAGTCCGCCTTTTGTTCCGGCCAGGAGCATCGGGCCCGCGCCTTCACCCGCAGTGATTGCGATGGCCTCGATTTCTTTTCCCTTTTTTCTCATTTCCTTTTCGTACAAACCGGGAATCAGGGCGCTTGGCATGTCAATCTCTTTGAAGGATTCAAGACTTTTTTTATGGATCAGGAACCATCCGGTGAGGCTGATGATGACGAGAAAGAGGGACAAAACAACCCCTGTCCACTTGTGTATCTCCCGATTCAGCGTCACCGCTTTCATTTTCATGATCCCGCTCCTCTTCGTTGCTCTCAATTTTGAAACTGATTATCACATACCCTTAATTGAAAGACAATACCATAAAACACCCTGAACCAGGGAAACTTCTGATCAATGATTAAAAACGTCCTTTGATGCCGACGATGTAAAGCGTCCCGGTGGATTCGATTTCATCCTCTCGCTCTCCGTTTCCCAGAAGTTTTGTTTTCTTTTTTTTTGCATCGGTGAGGTTCAGGGCGTCAAAAAAGAGCGACATATTTTGTCCAAGAGTCTTGCGGATGCCGAGATCCAGGGTCCACTGTTCCTTCTCTTTTTCCTGCTCATTCTTGTCCGCCTTGAACTTTTCGATATTGCCCCTGAATTGCGCCGAGACATCCAGGGAAACGCCGGTCGATATGTGGTCATATCCGAAACCGAAGTTGGCGATAAAATCCGGCTGCTCATTAAACGGGCGTTTTGGCCCGTTCTTCACCTGGACTTCTGAATCCAAAAAGGATTCGTTGGCCCACAAGGAAAGCCCCGAGTAGGACTTGCCGGACCCGCGAAAGTCAATGCGCTGCTCCAGTTCAATGCCGCGTAGCCAGCCGTCTCCGACATTTTCAATCCGTAAGACATTCTTCGTTTTGTTGTCTGTG
>JBHHWW010000182.1:0-2264 GCA_046756725.1 Nitrospiria bacterium
AACTGATGGGCGTCCACCACAGCTTTTCGTCCGACAGCAATGATTTCGATTACGGTACCGAGCTGAGTCTTCTGGCAGTTAAAAAACTCACAAAAAACTATCTCATCGGAATCAAGTATGCGCGCTACGATGCAGATAAAAACGCAAAAAACACCGGCGGCACTGCAATTGATACAGACAAACTTTGGTTAACCGGACAGGTCAATTTCTGATTCAAGGACCCTCTGATCAAGTGTGGATCACTTCCTCCCATTAATTCCAGTGCTTCCATCCGTCCAGGTAGAAGCTCAGAATCAGTGGTTTGTCCAGGGTACTGAATACGGTTGTTTTCTCGCCCATGTCTTTTGGAAAGATAAACAGGGTTTGAACGATCTCCTGATCCAGATAACGTGTCGGGACATCGATTGGGATATCTTCTAGATCGAGATGATTTGGCGAGGCCAGTACAAAACCCCAATCCCCGAAAGAAGGAATATAGACATGATAGGGAGCAGTCTGCATCCCTGCTTCTTTCAGGGTGTTGTCGATGCACCAGAAGGCCTTGTTTGCAAAATAAGGGCTGGTGGCCTGCGTGAGGAATACGCCCGTATTCGATAAACGGACCCGGACGAGACGGTAAAATTCCCGACTGTAGAGTCGTGCAAGCGACGGATTATTCGGGTCGGGAAGATCGGCAATAATGACGTCGTAGCGGTCTGCTGCTTCTTCTTTGAGAAATTGAAAGGCATCGTCGTGGACGATGCGGACACGATCATCATTCAAGCTCTCCTGATTCATTTTTTGTATATATCTATTCTCTGATGCGATCCGGGTCATCTCCGGATCGATATCGACCAGCGTAATCTGCTGCACATCAGCATATTTCAGGATCTCGCGCACGGCGAGGCCATCGCCGCCGCCTAAGATCAGGATCTTGTTCCGTTTTTCGGACAGACTCATCGGAATGTGGACGAGGGCCTCGTGGTAACGGTATTCATCGATCGATGAAAATTGCAGGTTCCCATCCAGAAAAAGACGGACGTCTTCCTTGTTTTTGGTCATCACTATTTTCTGGTATTTTGTCTGTTGGGTGAAGATAATCCGGTCTTCGTACAGACTGTCGCTCCAATGTCTCAACAGAAACGAAGACGACAAAAAGACGGTGAGCAGGCAGAGACAGACGGCGGTTGAGGTCAGCAGGTAGGTACGGCTTCTATTTTTATTGAGGACTTCTCTGAAACACCAGAGATTTAAAAAGCCGATTCCCATATTGATCATGCCGAAAAAAAGAGAACTTTTAAATGTACCGAGAAAGGGCAGGAGGATGAAAGGGAAGAGCAGGGTGGCAATCAAGGCCCCCAGATAATCGACGGAAAGCACGGTTGAAATATTCACCTTGAGTGTGTAGTAGCGTTCCATAATGCGTGTGAGCAAGGGAATTTCCAGACCGATGAGGATGCCGATGGCCAGGATGACAAGGACCATGTAGGTGGTGTAGGCGCTGGTGTAGGCGTAGCAGAAATAGAGGATGGGGACGCTCATGCCACCCAGAAATCCGAGGAGGATCTCGACGGCAATGAATTTGGAAAGCAGCTCTTTTTTTATCAATCGGGAAAGATAGGAACCCATACCCATTGCGGCCATGTAAAGGCCGATGGTGATGGAGAACTGTTTGACGCTGTCTCCGAGAAAATAGGAAGAGGCGGTGCTGATCAGGAGCTCGTAAATAATCGAGCAGAGCCCTGCGATGAAGGTCGAGATGACAAGGACGGAGATTTCTTTTTTAGACGATACTAATTTTACGACGTGGTCCACCGGGGTCGCGCTATTTCCCGGAGCGAGGGCCGCCGCCTACGCGGTTTCTCCCGCCGGTGCTGCCGGTTCTCACGCTGGGCGTCCCATAATAACGGGGGCCGCCGAAGTACCAGAAAGAGGGGCCATAGGCATAGCCGCCATAGTAGGACGGATATCCCCAGCCCCGAAAGCTCAGTGAAAAGAGAAGCAAATAGAGGACGACCAGACCAATCAGCACGCCAAGGAAGACCCCTCCTTTTTGATTCTTCATGACGCCTCCTTCGTTGCCGGGGTTCCCAAAATCTCGAGATTAATACGAACGATCATAATTTCCAAATCCACGGGAAAGAGGTGTTTTTGACTTTGCATTCAGGATCAATCCAGCAATCAGGGCGATGACGCCGGCTGTGACGAAGGGAATGGCGCTGCCGCCTTTTTTATTTACAACAACATTAATCCGGTTCACAATTCTCGGGTTCTCCGCCTCAAAG
>JBHHWW010000183.1:0-2244 GCA_046756725.1 Nitrospiria bacterium
CGCCACCTATGATAGGCCAAACCATTTCCCACTACAAAATTCTCGAAAAACTCGGACAAGGAGGCATGGGCGTCGTCTACAAGGCCGAGGACACGAAACTCAAACGCGAGGTCGCCATCAAATTTTTGCCGCGGCAGATTGCCGCCAGCGAAAAGGAACGGGTGCGCTTCAATCGCGAAGCCAAAGCAGGCTATATCCAATGTTTTCTTGACAAGAAGGCTAATTTTCGCTATCTTTACCATGTTATTGTCTAAATAGTGGTTAATTTGGACAGCGGATTATCGAAATGGTCAAGATTGCAGAAATTGTAAGCCAGAATCCCTGGTGGAACCAGGGCATTGAATTTATCCGCTATGATGTTCATCTTACGAAGGCGAAACCTTTATTCTTCAAGAGAGAAGATCTTCATCTTGAGCGGGGAAACATCTATGTTTTACGAGGACCCCGACAGGTCGGGAAGACGACTTATCTGAAAGAAACCATCAGGCAGATGCTCGAAAGGGGAGTGCCTGCCGCCCATATCCTTTATCTTTCTTTCGATTTTTTTACCTCGCGTAGAGAACTGAGAAATGCGATAAATTTCTTTCTCGACTCAACCAGAGAAGTGGAGGTCATCTATCTTTTTTTCGACGAGATTACGTCATTGGACGATTGGAATTTCGAGCTCAAATATTTAGCGGATCAGGGAATCGCTGCCAAAGCCGTCATAGTCGCCACCGGCTCGAACGCGGTCAGATTGAAACAGAAGGCGGAGCTGTTGCCTGGCAGGGGACTGGAAGGAAACGAATTCTATATCAAACCGTTCAGTTTTAGAGAGTTTCTTCTGCAGACGATAGATCGTGTCTGCAGTTACGTCGCGAGAGGGGAATTCCACAACGCCCTGCACAACCTCAAGCCGGCTCTGCATGAAAACAAGCTCGACCTCTCAGCAAATCCGGACGAGCTTCAAAGGATGGTTTTCAACTTGATGCCTTATAAGAAGGAGCTGCAATACCTGTTCAGAATTTATCTTATGACCGGTGGGAACCCTGGCGTCATCAACAACTACCTGGTTAACCGATATGAAAAAGGCACGGAACGGATCGACGATACCCTTGCAGAAGTGTTTATCCGAGACGTTCTAGGGGATCTGTCAAGAGTGCAAAAACAGGAAACGCTGGCGAGGCAGCTCCTCAAGGCACTCCTGGACCGATATGGTTCGAGATACAGCTTTACCAAACTCTCTAAAGTGATTGAACGGACTCACGTGACCACCATTGATTACCTGGAGCTCTTAGAAGAATCCTTCATTCTGGCTGTTTTTTATGCCTATGATTTCAATAAGAAGGACATCAAATCCAAAGGTGACAAAAAGGTCTATTTCCTGGACCCGTTTACCTACCATTCCATGAAAAGTTATTTGAGTGGCAGGCCGCTCTGGGATGTCATTACTGAGACCTTGTGGCGTGAGGAGGTCCAATCCACCGTTATCGAAGGCATTGTGCAGCTCCACCTATTGATGCATCGCGAGATTCCTTATTTGAGAAAAGGGCAGACTTTTCTCTGGCTATACTACGACAAAACCGGTAAAGAAATCGATGCGATTCTCAGCCTTAACCATGACTATATCGGTATCGAAGTAAAATATCAAGCTCAGGTAAACGATAAAGACGTTCGCAAAATCGCGCCGGTGAAAAACTATCTTATTCTTAGCAAGGAGGACGTCGGCACTGGCAAGCAGGTGGAGATTGTTCCAGTTGATCTTTTCTTGTCTTTGCTCGAAACGTCGGAGAGGAACTTGTAGCACCAGGCAAAAAGTGATTATCCATCCCTGAGGTAGCACTACAAAAAGATCGGCAAAACCATGCTCCACTACAAAATCACCGAGAAGCTCGGCGCGGGCGGTTCACCCCGTGAGATAACCCGATTGCGGTATACCGGGTCACTCTTTGATTTGAGAATCTTAGGTTGTTTAAAAACTACGGTCAGGCCCACTATCTCACGGGGCAAGTGGGCCTGGTCTTTACCCCGTGGGATAAAGCATCACGACTGTGTCGTTGCTACGATTCAAATGTGAGCAACATTATTTTGGAGAATCCATCAAAGTTGTTATCCCACGGTGTAAAAAGCCGAGGATATGAAACATACCAAAAGAGTTGGCGATGATCGGTAAGCGTGTTTCACATTATAAGATTCTGGAGAAGTTGGGTGAAGGAGGGATGGGGGTGGTTTATAAGGCTGAAGACCTGGACTTGAAACGCGAGG
>JBHHWW010000184.1:0-2221 GCA_046756725.1 Nitrospiria bacterium
ACCTTTATTTTGATCCAAATCATACCGGTTAGCAGGAATAACCCTCTCATCGAACAGGATGTCACCGCCCCCAAAGAGGTAAAAAATATCCTTCGTCGATCTTGTTATGACTGCCACTCGAACGAAACAAAATGGCCTTGGTATTCTTATATCGCCCCGGTCTCATGGCTCATCGCATATGACATTTATGAGGCTCGGGACGAGCTCAATTTCTCAACATGGCAAAAGTACCGCAGTAAAGAAAAGAGAAAGATCCGAAAAGATATTTGGGATGAAGTGGAAGATGGGGATATGCCTTTAGTCAGTTATCTTCTAATGCATCCAAATGCTCGGCTTAGTAGAGAAGAGAAAAGAATATTAAGGCATTGGGCTAACTCAAGATAAAATGGAACTTGGTTCCAATCGTTGGTACCCCATTTCCTTTGCTCGTGGTCGGATGGCATGTTCAACAAAGTTCAATCCCCCCCTTACATTTTCTTAAAAAGGCTTTCCGTTTGAAATCCTCAGAAATTCTATTGTTGGGATATTTTTGAGTTCAGGAAGAACTCGAGCGGAGTGTGCTGAGGTCACTCATCCGCCAGGAGGCGGCGTTTCGAAAAGAAGGGTCGCCTTGTTTAAAATGGTCCTTTAATCAATTATTTCCCCTCCGAAGATCCTCCGCCGCTTCTTCCCTTGATCGAGAGGATGGTCATACCCAGGGAGAATCGTTCCATCAGAAGAGTATGGGCCGATTTGGGTCCATGTCCCTCTCTTAAAACGATCGACAAATTCGAGTTCTAAGATGGCCTTTGGACTTTTGTAACCGTACTTAAATGGGATAATCACCCGCAAGGGGAAACCATGTTCATCAGAGATCGGTTTCTGGTTCATCGTATGCACCAGCATTGCCCGATCGTGATGCATTTCTTCCAGAGAAAGGTACTCTACATAGGTGTCAGCACAATGAAAAACGATCCCAAGCACCTCAGGATGGGGTCGAACCGCTTTCTCCAAGTCGAATATAGAAAAGCCCTCCCATTCTGCTTTTGCAGACCAGCACTCAACACATTTTATTCGTGAAATCTGTCTTATTCTCGGCAATTCTTTAAGGGCTTCTAGGGTAAATTCTTGTGGGGTTTCGCAAAGACCGGTGACCTTGAGACGCCATCTATCTCCTTCTATTCGACGGAAGGGTTTATAGTATTGGATGTAAAACTTCTTGTATCTCCCTTCACGGGTTTTTCCGACATACTCCGAAGCCCTCCAGAAGTTCAGTCGCGCCTGCGCACTACGTAGCGACTCGGAAAAGGGCTTGAGTACGCTTATAATAAGGGTCGCAATGCACAAAAGAAATTTCCTTAAAAATTGCCTCCGGCCAACCTTTTTCAACGTACGCATCGAAAGCCTAGAAATACATACGCATTTTCAGGCGCCACCTCGATATATTCATATGCTCGGCTGTACTCGTAATCCAAATGGTGGTTCCAGACACCACCTTTCGCAATCATCTTCCCATTGGATGTTCCCATTGTCCATTCCCAGACGGAAGCGGCCATGTCTCGCACGCCATAGATCGAGACATCTTTCTTGTTGAATCCGACGTTTCGTTTAACCATTCCAGAGATGGAGGGATGAGCCTTTCTTCGAAGTTTCTTGTTTCCCCAAGGGTATCTCCTTCCATCTGTACCACGGGCAGCCTTCTCCCATTCGGCTTCGGTGGGGAGACGTTTGTCGATACGCTCACAATAACGCTTTGCTTCTCCCCAGGTAACAAGACTGACAGGATGACGCTCTGCACCTTTAGGATATACGTGTTCTGGAAACAATGCAGCAAAATCTTCATTACTTACCTCAAATTTGTCCATCCAGATTTCACTTACAGCAACTGTTTTTTGAGAGGGCGAAGATTTATTTATTTCCCCCATAAGAAAAGGTCCGGAAGGAATTTGAATCATCGATTCGGAATACCCGGAGGGTAAAGGCAAGGACCAGAAGAGAATAACGACAAAATAGAAGAAGTAAGCTTTCATCTTTTTCAACCGGGGATCCTGTATCAAAGCATTGTATTGCCTGGAGTATTTATGGAAGGATACTTAAGGAAGCTCTGGATAAGTCATGCCTTGTTTTTTTAAAGCAAAAATATCTCGCTTCTACTTTGCAAATCTTGAAAATAGTGGGCTATTCTCAGTGATTTGCGCCTTGAATCGAAACATTTTATCTCGTGAAAAATTCAACCCAGACC
>JBHHWW010000185.1:0-2181 GCA_046756725.1 Nitrospiria bacterium
GATTCTAATCCTCGGGATAGGATCGTTTCAGACATTCAAGGAGGCCTTGATAAAGAATCGCATAGCTGAATTAAAGACGATTGCAGATTTGAAGGTCACAAAGATTGATAACTTCTTTCAGGAACGCAGGAACAATATCGAAACAATCCTGGATAACCCTGATCTCAAAGTCCTTCTACCAGCGATCATCAAATTTAAAAATGATCGAGGCAGCAATACATACCTTTCAACAAAAGCCCGTCTGGATAAAATATTAAAAGTCAAACAAGTGATCTATGATTACATCGATGTCATGCTCGTTGATACGGGGGGGGAAATTGTTTATGCCAGCAATGCTGAACATGAACAAAAAGATTTGGGTCAATTTCTTCCAGGCCCGGACAACAAAGCCTTTGAAATCCGTCAGGAAAAAATCTATATCACAGACCCCTTTATAAACAACCGGGAAAACAATATTCCCGCCTTCCTTATCACAGCCCCGCTTCACGATACTTTCGGAAAATGGTTGGGCCTCATCGTCTTTGAATTAGGTATGACGCCGATTTATCGATTCATTCAGGATAGAAGTGGTTTAGGTGTAAGCGGAGAAACACTCATCGGGATGAAAGTAGGAGACTCTGCACTCTTCCTCAACTCTGTCCGCCACGCTGAAACACCCGCCTTACAAAAAAAGGTGAGACTCAGAGACAAAAAGGCTATGCCAATACAAAAAGCGGTTCAGGGTGAGAACGGTCATGGGCTGTCTTATGATTATCGCTCAAGAGAAACCATTGCAGCATGGCGTTACATCCCCCTCCTGGGATGGGGAATGGTAGCAAAAATAGACACTGAAGAGGCTTTTGAGCCGATAGAGACACAGAAACAGTTTTTGATGCTTGTCAGTGCCGTGACTCTTTTTCTGGGGGGCGGCATTTTTATCGTCATCGCCAGGTCTATTACCCATCCGATCAACGCGATTCAAGACGGAATGGCGAAGGTCAAGCAAGGCCACCTGGATCATCGCTTAGAAATTAATTCAAAAGGTGAAGTCGCCCCTCTTATACATCTTTTTAACGAAATGGTAGACGAGATTAACCATCGGAACAAAGATCTCAATGACTTTAAATACGCCCTCAATGCCGCCGCCATTGTCTCCGTGACAGATCTGAACGGGAACATTCTTTTTGCCAATGACAATTTCTGTAGGATTTCCAAATATTCCCGGGAAGAGCTCCTTGGAAACAATGGCGAGATCCTTAGTACTCGCGATCAGTCAGAGGCCTTTGTTAAAGAAATGTGGCTGACAGTTTCTGGTGGAGGGGTCTGGCGCGGGAACTTTAAAAACAAGGCAAAAGACGGCACTTTCTATTGGGTCGACATGACAATTGTTCCTTTTCTAGATGAGCAGGGCAAGCCTTATCAATACCTCTCGATCCAGGTGGACATCACGCACCGAAAAATTTCTGAAGAAAAAGTCTTTCACATGGCTCACTATGACGACCTGACAGGGCTCCCCAACCGGGTCCTTTTTAAGAGGGAACTCGAAAATATCCTCGCAAAACGACGCGCGGATAAGCGCCCTTTTGCACTGATGTTTCTCGATCTGGACCAGTTTAAACTGGTTAATGATACCCTGGGGCACCCCTCTGGCGATCAACTCCTGCAGGAGGTCTCCAGGCGTCTTAAAGACTGCCTTCACGGGAAGGACATCGTCGCCAGAATGAGCGGAGATGAGTTTATCCTCCTCCTGCCCGGAATCGGCAAGAAAGAGGATGCTTCCATTCTGGCACAGAAAATTATTGCTGCGCTCAAGAAGCCGACTTATGTTGAAGGGGAAGAACTGTTTGTCACCTGCAGTATCGGAATTTCACTCTATCCGGATCACGGTGAAACAACTTTGACATTGATGAAAAATGCAGATACGGCCATGTATCATGCCAAAAAAATCGGACGAGGTAAATTTCAGACCTACTCACCGAAAGCCCAGGTTATGGGAGGAAAGTCCCTGTCCCTGACCTCCGCCCTTTATCATGCAATTGAGCGAGAGGAGTTTACACTCCACTATCAACCCATTGTTGATCTGAATCGAGGGAAAATAAGCGGGATGGAGGCGCTGATCCGTTGGTCCCGTGAGGGTCAGGGGGTCATTTCTCCCGCAGATTTTATCCCACTGGCGGAAAAGACCGGTCTCATTTTACCGAT
>JBHHWW010000186.1:0-2152 GCA_046756725.1 Nitrospiria bacterium
GAAGAGATTGAACACATCGAATGGCGCTATACCCTGAAGCCGTCTACCATCAATATTTCCCGCTTTGAAGACGAGCAACTTGAATATCTGGAGATTGCAGTTCTTCAGGTTGATTTGAACACCCAAAAACGCAAGGGTCGTATTGCACAACTCATTCAAAAGACCATCCCCTATCCCCTGATCATCGTCTTTATCTGTGATGATGAAATGGCGCTTAATGTAGCGGAAAAAAGGATCAACCGGGCGGACAGTAACAAAATCGTTGTTGATGCGATCCATGACACGGGCACAATATCGTTAGAGAGGCCAACAGCCAGCCAGTCGGCTTTTTTGGCAGATTTTTGTATTTCAAATTTTTCTTACCAGAATTTTTATACCTTTTATCAGGACGTGATAGCTCGTATCATTGGGCTGAATTGTGCGGTGCATAGCGGTCATTATTCACTGGAAACGCAAGCCGGGTGTTCAATCAATGATCGGGTGCAGGCGCTGCGGCAAATCGAAAAACTTCAACAGGAAAGAATAGAACTCTGCAATAAGCTGAAGAAAGAAAAAAATCTGGGGACACAGGTTCAATTGAATACACGGGTGAAATCACTCCGGGATCGCATTGAAGAATTACGGAAAGGTTTATGAAGAACCAAATGACAGTTGAACAACTCGAAGAGCTAATGACTTCCAAAGAGGGAGAGCACCTCGAATTCAAGAAAGCTAGAAATAGATTCGATTTTGAAGAGCTTTGCAAATATTGTACAGCTCTTGCCAATGAAGGCGGCGGAAAAGTTGTTCTTGGAGTGACAGACAACCGTCCCAGAAGGGTTGTGGGTTCTCAGATGTTCCAGCAACCGGAACGAACAAGGTCTGGCCTTATTGAGAAATTACATTTAAACGTTGATTTCAGCATAGTCGATCATCCCAAGGGCCGGGTTCTGGTCTTTCATGTTCCCACGCGGCCCATTGGGAATCCCGTCAAATACAAAGGAATTTACTGGCAAAGAGAGGGCGACAGCCTGGTCGCAATGTCTGAAGACCGGTTGCGCGGTATTTTTGCAGAGGCGGGACATGACTTTTCGGCAGATATCTGTGCTTCCGCCTGCCTGGAAGATTTGGACACAGAGGCGATTGAAAACTTTCGCCAACGCTGGGTTAAAAAATCCGGGAATCAAGGCTTAACAAACCTTACCCAGGAACAACTCCTTAATGACGCTGAAGTTCTGATTGACGGCGGCGTAACCTATGCGGCCCTGATTTTGTTCGGGACACATAAGGCCCTTGGGCGTCATCTCGCTCAGGCGGAAGTCATTTTTGAGTATCGTACCTCCGAAGCCTCGGGTCCTGCTCAGCAGAGAAAGGATTTTCGGCAGGGGTTTTTCAGCTTCTACGATGAACTCTGGACCCTGATAAACCTGCGGAATGATATCCAGCACTTTCAGTCAGGCTTGTTTGTTTTGGATATTCCGACTTTCTCCGAGCGTGTTATTCGAGAGGCTGTTTTAAATGCCGTCAGTCATCGAGACTATCGGCTTGGCGGCAGTGTTTTTATCAGACAATATTCCCGTCGATTAATACTCGAAAGTCCCGGTGGTTTTCCTGTCGGGATTACCGAGGAGAATATTCTTAACCGTCAATCGCCACGCAACCGGCGGATTGCGGATATTTTTGCCAAATGCGGCCTTGTGGAGCGCTCCGGACAGGGGATGAACCTGATGTTTGAACTGAGCATTCAGGAAAGTAAAGCAAGACCTGATTTTACGGGGACGGATCAATATCAGGTTGTTCTGAACCTTAACGGAGAAGTACAGGATCATGGGTTCCTACAGTTTCACGAAAAGGTAGGGCGGGAGATTTTAATCCTCTTTGGCACAGACGATTTTTTGTTACTGGATTATATACACAAAGGACGCAAAGTGCCGGATCAGTTTCAGCCCCGTTTGCAATCACTCGTAGAAAAGGGCGTCGTAGAGCGTTCCGGCCGGGGTCGTGGAGTCAAATATATCCTCAGCCGCAGGTATTACAAAATGGTTGATGAAAAGGGAGCCTACACGCGCAAAAAAGGGCTGGATAGGGAAACAAACAAAGCCCTGCTTTTGAAACATATCAAGGAAAACAGGGAGTGCGGCAGCAGACTGAAGGAGCTTCTACAGGTTCTTCC
>JBHHWW010000187.1:0-2148 GCA_046756725.1 Nitrospiria bacterium
TACGGCGGGATATATCGCCCCGCGCCATATGAAAGCGATCAAAGAAACGGGCAATAACCTTGTTGCGGCCTTAGATAAAAACGATTCGGTCGGTATTATTGATCGCTATTTTCCAAAGGCGGATTTTTTTATAGAATTTGAGCGATTTGATCGGCATATTGATTTAATGAAACGGAAAGGAAATGATATCGACTATGTCAGTATCGCCTCGCCGAACTACTTACATGACTCACATATACGATTTGCTCTTAAAAATGGCGCACATGCAATCTGCGAAAAGCCTCTGGTGCTGAACCCTTGGAATATCGATGGGCTGCAGATTGTTGAAAAGGAAACGGGCTCAGGAGATGTGGTATTGCAAGACCTGACTCCAATTCTGCAATTTTGTGCTCTATCCGTAGAGGTCTTCCCATGAGACGACGCTATGGTGTTTTGACATTATTCTCAATAGTCAAGGCCTGACACTATTTGTTTATGAGAGGGAAGGGGAAAAGATGGAACCTTGGGAAATCACAGAAGAAAAGGTTCAGGCTGCGATCAGGAAGATCGTGGAGGTGAGCAACCCTATTTCGGTCATCCTATTCGGGTCCTATGCTCGTGAACAAGTAGGTTCCAATAGCGATCTTGACATTCTGGTTGTGATGGATGACAAAGTCAAGAATTGCCGTCAGGAAAGTGTGTGTCTACGGAAAGAGCTGAAAGGGATTTTGATGCCGATGGACATCATTGTAGTACGGCGACGGGATCTATCCAAATTTGCGGATGCCCCTGGTCTGATTTATACTTCAGCTTTGAAGGATGGAAAGATCGTTTATGAAAAGGCGGCGTAAGAAGTCCCTTCCCGGCTCTCCTCAAGAATGGCTCAATCACGCGATAAGCGATCTTGCCCTTGCCCATTTGGGAGACCAATCGGATGATGTCCTCCCAGGACAGGTTTGCTTTCATGCGCAGCAGGCAGTGGAAAAAGCCATTAAATCAGTATTGTTCCGTCACAATATCCGCTTTCCGCTCGTTCACGATCTGGAAATGCTCATTGAAATTGCCCGTCATGCAAGGCTTACGCTCCAGGGCTGGGCTGATGATGTGGCGATGTTGAACCCATACGCCGTTGAGACACGGTACCCAGGCCACTGGGAAGATCTCGAAGAGGCAGAGGTCGACAATGCGCTGAAGATAGCAAAAGAAGCGGTCGAATGGGCAAAGTCCACACTTGGTGCTGCATGAATAAACCGTTGCTTGTGAAGGCCCTCTCCCAAAGGAGATCTGGGACCGCACCAAGATGGGATTTATTTTTGCCTATTGCGAAGTGGAGGAAGGAACAGTCCGGGGACCTAAAGCAGTGCTCAAGTTTTAACGGGAAAGAACAAGTCTTAGGGAAGAGATGAAAGGGAATCCAACGAAGCCACGTCGATGATCAAATTTTCTTATTCCGAGTAAAGCCGCTTGAAGTGGAGGGCAGGTGCTTTATGCAAAGGGTTGTGATAAAAAATCAACCGATTAAAGTCAACCGTAGACTTTACGCCTTTACATGACGCATCACGGATAGCGTATAAAGAAAGTACAGATCAAAAGAGGGAGGAAATGGATAAAGAGATTCGAAAGTTCTTAGAGGGGAAGTTCAATGCAATCGACGAGAAATTTGAGGACACCAAGCGACATACGGATCAAAAGTTAGACGAAACCAAGCACTACTTCGGGATGGTGGCTGAAGGCGTTGCAAACCTCAATGAGAAGCTAGACCAACATATCGAAGAAAATGAGGAGGCGCATCGAGAGATATTATCTGCCATCAAGTTCTCCTACGCCGAGCTGGATCAGAGAATTCGGGTACTCGAAACGAATTTTCAGGCCTTAAAGCTCCGGCTGGACCGGCTGGAGGCGGGGCGGAATTGAGGGGTGAGGGGAGATTGATAGAAATGGATGGAGAGAGGCGGAGATGGGTAGAGACAACAAATCTCAACCAGTCTCAAGATGTTTTCACAAATCTCAATACATCCCAATTGGTTTCTACCCATCTCAATCTTTCCATATCCCATCACGGACTACGCATTACGGTGAACAGGAATGTGGCAATGCAAGACGCGACCCCGGCAATTTTTAGAAACGCTTGTCTGGAGGATAGTAATGAAGTGGAAAGAGATTTCTAAG
>JBHHWW010000188.1:0-2148 GCA_046756725.1 Nitrospiria bacterium
AAGCTCGGTCTGCTGCCCACTGAATTAGCAGGACATCCGCAGCCGGAAATCATGCTCAATGCCTTGGGGGACCCTTATCAACTAAGGAAAAAGGCGCTCGATCACCGCCTGGAAGATCACGAACTTGGGCGGGTGTTGCTTCACTTGGTACAACGCAGGGGATTTTTGAGTAACCGGAAAACACTAATGAGCGAGATGCTGGATGATCCGGATGTGCAGGCCGTTCTTGCAGAAAGCGATGTCGAAGATGAACACAACGCTTCCGAACGCGCGAAAGATGAAAAAAAGTTTCATGGCGAGATAAAAGCACTACGTGAAAAGATCAAAGAAAAAGGTTGCCGGACACTGGGTGAATATCTTGCCGGTTTAGAAAATCACGCATGCAAGCGGAATCGTGATCACGATGAAGAATATTTTCGGACAGATCGGCAGATGTATCGTGACGAACTCAATCTCATTTGGCAAGAACAAGCCGAACATCATGCACAATTAAATGATGATGTCCAAGAACAGATCGAAAAAATTATTTTCTACCAACGTCCCTTGAAATTGGGTACCGACCGGATCGGGAAGTGTTCGCTGGAGCCGGGGAGGAAACGGGCAAACATGGGGCGTCTTGAAGCCCAGCGTTTTCGATACCTTCAAGACATTAACAATATGACTTATACCGACCCGACACAGGGAGAGTCACAGAAATTTAATGCGGATCAAAGGAGGGTACTGATCGACCTGTTTGAACACGATCCAAAGCCAACGTTCAAAAAAATTATAAAAAAACTGGATCTACCCAAAAAAAGTGTTTCAAACCTCGAAAGCGACACCAAAAGTCTCGAAGGGAATCTCACTGCTTGTAAAATTCGGAAGGTCTTGGGGGATTGGGACAGCTTTGAGACCAACAAACAAATGGCCCTTGTTGAAGATCTGCTCACCATCAAAAAGAAACCGGTGCTCAAAAATCGTCTCGTTTCACATTGGGGCTTCGATGGTAAAACGGCTGTCCGGCTGTGTGCCATCGAGTTTCAAAAAGGCCACAGTCGGCATTGTGTCAAGGTCATCAACTGTCTGCTAGATTATTTGGAAAAAGGTCAACTTTATTCAGAGGCGAGGCAAAGTGCTGGTTATGGTTACGAACATCAAAAAATCAAACCGGTGGATCGACTTGGCCCGTCGCCGGACCTTCCAAACCCGATTGTCAGAAAGGCACTTTCAGAACTGAAACGGCTGGTGAATGCCCTGATTGCAGAATATGGCAAGCCGGACGCCATTCGCATTGAAATGGCGAGGGATCTTGAAATGAATACCAAACGCTATCAAGCCTATCTCAAACAGCAGAAAACCAATACAAAGGCAAATGAAGAAGCGGTGAATGCCTACCAGGTGATGCTTGAAAACAATCCCCACCTCCGTCTCTCAAGGTACCCCGACCGGGCAGACAAAATACGATACCGACTCTGGAAGGATCAGCAGGAGCGTTGCGCTTACAGCGGAAAAACGATTCCGCTTTCGACGCTGTTCAGCGCAGAAGTCGATGTGGATCATATTCTTCCCTACAGCCAATCACTCGATGATTCCTACATGAATAAAGTCGTTTGTTACGTGGGAGAAAACCGGAACAAGGGACAACGCACGCCGATAGATGCCTTCGGCGGAAATACTGAAAAATGGGAGCAGATTACACAAGCCATCCGTCGCTGGGACAAAAAACTGCTAAGCAAAAAAAACCGGTTTTACACAACAGGCGCAGAATTGCAGGAACGCGATTTCATCAACAGTCAGTTGAACGATACCCGTTATATCAGCCGTGAAGCCAAGGATTATGTCAAGCAACTCGGTGTGGATGTCAGCGTCACCAAAGGCCACATTACGGCATGGCTCAGGCACCAGTGGGGTTTGAACACACTCATCGGAGACAGTGCAGACAAAGATCGCTCCGATCATCGGCATCATGCCATTGATGCAGTCGTCATCGCCTGCGTCGATCGGAGCTTTTATCAAAGACTGGTTCGGAAGGCAAAACTGCTTGAAGCTTCACAGATTGGTATGCGCTTAAAAGACCTTGAAATTGACGAACCCTGGACTGAACTGAGAAGTGACCTACAAAACAAGTTGAAAGACGTGATTATCGCCCATACGCCGCAACGGAAATTA
>JBHHWW010000189.1:0-2147 GCA_046756725.1 Nitrospiria bacterium
ATGCCTCCGATACGCTTCAGCTGTTCCTTTACACGTCGACGCATTTCAAGCGCAATTTCGAGATACTCTTTAATGTCCGTTTTCGTATATTCACCGTCCGGATGCATCAGCTTGATAAACCCGGAAACTGTCTTTTTGACCGGCTTGGTATCTCGCTGCTTCAGATGAGCACCAAGCGAATAGTATTTTTCCAGTGCATCAGTAAAAGTCACACGTCGCAGAGACTTGAGCACTTCCGAAAAATAGTCGGTACTGAAGCCGAAGCTGGACGTGAAATGCTTTGGTGAAAATCTGATCATTTCCCAGCCGGGTAGGTAAAAGTGGATACGATCGAGGAAAGCCATATCGCTGTTAACTTCATCCGAAAGCGGACTGAATAAGTGCGAGGTCTGCAGAACCGTCTCTACTGGCTGATTGATGTTTCCGTTCAGGATGATGGAAGCGACACCTGTTATTTCGCCTCCGGCACCGGCCCTGGAGAATGATCCCGATTCCATGTAGTCCTTCATCAGAGGAACGGCATCACGATCTTTGAAGATTTTGTCGGTGGCCTCATCAAAACAGATTGCATCCCATTGGCCCACCGCACCAACTTTTCCGGTTGAGCCATGGACAAACAGTTTGGCAACCGTTCCCTGACCACCCGAAATCAAAACGGCGTAAGGCGTGAGCTCTTTAAAAACAAAGGATTTACCTGTTGAGCGTGGCCCCAGCTCGATGAAGTTGAAGTTTGACTCAACCATTGGGAGCAGTCGGGACAGCAGGAGCATTTTGATACGGTCAGTGACACCTTCTGCACTTGGCTCATAGCCGCAGCTTCGTAACAGGATGTCGAGCCATTCGCTTTTGGTGAATTCCTTGCGCTTATTGAGGATCTTGCTGTTGTCAAAGCTGGATAGCTGAATCGGCTTAATCTCGGTAATTGCAAAAGGGAAAATACTCTGGCCGATTTTTATATCGGGATCATATTCCACATCAATAATTGCCCAAATTCCACCCATCAGCATTTTTTCATGCTGTTTTACTAAGTCGTCTGTGATGTTTCCATTTTTGATGTTGCTGTTCTGAAGCTTCGCCCAGTAGATATCCTTTTTGGAATCCAGCTCGACGGAAATCTTGTCGATGATCTTGTAGCGGCCTTTCTCACGAATCTTTGAATGAATCAATGAACTCTCTTCCGGATTAACATAATGCTCGCTGAGAACCTTTTTAACATTCTCCATGCCGGTGTGGATCTTTTCTTCATCATCAGTGGAGCAGGAGTTGGCAATCAAGTATTCAAGTACAAACACTGGCACATTGGCGCCGACCTTGACCGAGCGGACAAGGTCTTTCTTGACCACATACCCTCTGAAGTGCTCCAGAAGTTTCATGTCTAAGTCATTCAATACCGCCATAATCAGTTCCTTATCATTAGAGAAGCCCGCCTAAATCTCTGTCTTTATTTTGTTTCACAACGGCCCGGTCGAGCTGCCGCTTGGTGGCTGCATCCAGAAGATGGACTTCGATTTCAGGATGACCATCAAATGTATATTCTTTGATAATTTGCTCGTTCCGCTGGGTGGTAAATACATCGCTTTTGTTTACCTGTGTTTTGTTCGCAAAGAAAACCAGATAGACCTTTCGCTCCATGGAGAACAGATCCCCGGCACCTTTATCTGCCTGAATTTTGATTGAAAACAGTTCACCGGTGATATCTTTCAAGTCCCCTTTGTTTTCAATTGCAACAGACAGCGAGGCGGCTGATCCCCCTGAACGTTCCCAACAGAAGTAAGGTGTAACCAGTTCCTGAGGCGATATGCCTCCATGAGAAAAGCCGTACAATCCCGGAGTTTTGAATGGATTGATGTTCTTTGCAAAGTAGAGGTATCCAAATTGCTTATAGTTTTTTTCCGCCTCAATCAGCCCGGTGGGCAGATCCGTTTGTTTACTTTCCGTGCGAATATAGCGTTCAGCCTTGTCAAAATCGCCTTTCGGAAAGACAGAAATCTTATCCGCCTCACTCAACAACCCGGTTAGCACAAAACCGTGATCCGTGATCAGATAGACCTTGGCGTAACCGCTGGTCAAAAGGAGCGATATCTTTTCGGCAAAAAAGTCGATGGTTTCGGGGAAATATTTCAGAGCCTTCTGTTGGAGCTTTTCTC
>JBHHWW010000190.1:0-2144 GCA_046756725.1 Nitrospiria bacterium
AAACGGGACACGTTAAAATCAATTCCGGAAAATGGCAAAATCCTGAATCCCTTAATCCCGAGGCGTTTAAAAACTTCCGGAAGCTGATACATTTTTGGGAAAGCATGGTTCTAGCGCAGGAAACAAAGATTTAAAATACGCCATTGTCCGCTATTTTCAGACTTGATTTTGAATCTATGTCGTCTGTGAGTGGCCTCAATCAGCGAATTGACACTTGTTAGTGAAATGATAATCTATTAAAGTGTGACTTTATTCATTTCAATACTGGGCAAAATACTTACAGATGGCAAGGTATTTAGAACATCAAGGCCATTTCTCGACGTTGTTCGCATAAACTAAGATGTTTCACGAAAAATAAGCAAACATAGGAGGTGCGTTACAATGAAGAACTTAGGTTTAAAGTCTTGTTCTTTTGTTTTTATTTTTATAAGTATATTTTTTGTTGTTCATCCAAGAACCGCATTGGCAATTCCGTTGTGGGAAACTGATTTTGGAGGCGTTCTCCTGAATTTGAGCGGGGAAGATGAAGAGACTCAAAGTGTTTCTCTGAGTACCTCGTTCCCTTTTCTTGGGCCCTCATACGCAAATATTGTCATCGGAACCAATGGTGGGTTAAGTCTCGGCAGTGTTAGCTCAGGGGTTAACTTTGATACATGGAGCAATTTTAGCGGTTTTTTAAGTGATCCCAGCGCGCCTAAAATATACCCCTTCAACACGGACCTCGATCTAACATCAAAAGGAGGAATCCACTTCAATGACCTTGGAAATCGTTTTGTGATTACATGGAATGAAGTCGGTTCAGCCCAGAACCCGACAGCGACATTTACTTTTCAGACGCAACTTTTTGATAGCGGAGAGATTGTCATGGCCTGGAACGGGATTCCAGATGATCTGATTGCAGATCCAATCGGTGATCTGGACGAAGGGATTATTGTTGGCATTTCCAGGGCCGATGACAGTGATCCAGGACCCAGTAATTTTGTCGATGCCCCCTTTGATGGGGGGACAGTAATTTATGAAATATGGTGTTACGATGGCGGGACGATTACTCCGCCATGTACCAGTACGAATGGTCTTCAGCTGAACAGCACATTCGACCTGGATGACATGGCCTTGATCTACACGCCTCTTACTGTTCAACAACAAGGTTTTAATGTGTCTCTGGCAGCACTCTCTGCCCCACCGGAATCTGTTCCGGAACCGGATATTCTGGTTCTCCTCGGTTCCGTTCTCGTCGCTTTATTAGGAAACAACCTACGCAAAAAAAACAAACGGTAAAATTCCTTCAATTTTAAGTCTTTAGAAGAAATAGGTGAGCCGAGAAACTCCCCTGTTCGCTTTTTTTGTATAAAATCCCTTTTTTCAAGATTGAACTGCGTTTACCAAATCGTAAACCACCACACACATTATATTCGAACTGTAAAAAGAAAAATGTCCACTCGCACTGTTATCTTTTCTATGTTGTTCCTGATAATTCTCACAGGATGTTCCTCCGCCGAATCCAAGAAGGCAAAACATCTTGCGCGGGCTGAAGACTACATACAGGAAGAAAAATTCCCGGAAGCCATCATCGAATACAGGAATGCAATTCAGATTGACCCTGAGGATGCTGAAACCCAATACAAACTCGGCATCGCCCATCTGAAAATTGGGGATCTTCCCCATATTCGGCAGGCATTCGCCGCACTCAACACAAGTCTGGAAATGAACCCGGGCAATACAGATGCACATCTAAAAATCGGTATGCTCCACACTCTCGCTGGAGATTATAAAAAAGCCATAGAAAAAGGGAAGATTGTTACAGAAAAAGAACCTGAGAACGTAGAAGGATATCTTCTGTTGGGGAATGGTCTTGTCAGACAGAAGACCTTTGAGCCTGCCATTACAGCAATCAAAAAGGCCATTCAACTCGACCCGAAGCGCATTGGCGCCTACATTAATCTGGGAGACGTCTATGTTGCCCAACAGAATATGAACGCAGCTGAGAAATCGTATAAAGAAGCCGTTAAAAAAATCTCAAAAATGGATATACTAAGCTGTACATTAATTAAGCGACATTGTATAATGCTGTATGGAAAAATTAGATGGCAGGAAGCTCAAACGAGCGACGTTAGCCGAAATACGGATTCGGGCAGTCAAACAGG
>JBHHWW010000191.1:0-2114 GCA_046756725.1 Nitrospiria bacterium
GCGATCCCTTGTAACCTCTGACGATCTTTTCCGCTTCTTCTACCGGCTGAAAGTCAATGGTTTCGGCGTTCTCATCAATCGGGGCTGTAATCCCTTCGCATTGATCGGCATTGAAAACCCGGTAATAACGGAGCATGGGGACGGATTCCGTTTTGCCTGTCTCAGCGTCTTCCTTGTCTAAAAACTTCCAGAAGATAACCGGCGTCGCCTTCGATCCGGCCTTGATGTTGCTACCGTACCGTAGGCGGCTTAATGTTTGGCAGGGGAGTACTGGGTTTATTTCTTTTTCCCTGTAATGTTGGTTTTTGATATCCGTTCATTAGTACAGCCTTTCAATCGGGATTCCTCATATTTTGACTGTACTCGATAAATTAAGAGCTCGTTGAAGAAAAGCGGATTCAAACTAAAACTGCTGGTAAAAATAAGAGGTGTTAAATTTTACAAAGGTACCAGATCAGCGGAAAGGCATTGCTGACAATGTTCTCTCAGGAAGGAAGTCCGGTGCAAGCATGCCACGGGTTTATAACGTCAGTGGAGCAACAATCTCACAAATAGTGGGCCACTATTCGCACGCCATTACTTGAATTGCAATAAAGAATTACAAAAAGACAAAAAGTAGATTATCTGGTACCTTTGTAGTGTCTAACCTTTATGCTTCTCTGAAGTGTTTGAATATCCCTTTAAGCATGACTCATGCTATTTTGATCAAGTAGCATTGTGTAAGTGAGATTCTCGCCAATTGCAGATTGCCAAGAAGAAAGAGCCATTTAATCTCCTCTGGTGGTATTCGATTATCAGCTTCATCTGTATTGTCATTATTTCTACCCTTACAGGTTTTTCTCTCTCCAGATTTCTAACCAATAGTACCCTTCATCTTGATGCAGTTGGAATGGAACATTTTATCCAGACCCTTGTTGAATCCGAAGAAGCGAGCCTCTATTTTTCAATTGAAGAAAAAGAAGGACGAAAGATAAATTTTTCCAACTTTTTAGAAAAAATTATTGCAAACCCGGAGGTGGAATGGGTAAGAGCCTATGACATGGAAGGGACTATTCTCTGGGCGAATGATGAGAGATTTGTCGGGCATAACTTTATGCCGAATCCTGAACTGATTCGTGCCCTTTCGGGCTCAATGGCGGTTTCCAGCGGCACGTCCGGCAAACCGCTCAAAGGCGAGCATATCTTTGACAAAGAAGCCCCTTACTTTGCCGAAATCTACCTTCCCGTATGGAGCATCAATCGAGACAAGGTGGTTGGCGTCATTGAAGTTTACAAAATACCACATACACTTTTCAGTGTGATTCATAGAGGGAATCGCTTGGTCTGGATGACCGCCAGTCTCGGAGGGTTTTTCCTCTATGTCTCTCTCTACTGGATTGTAAAAAAAGCCACCTTTGTCATTCATCGTCAGCAAGTATCGTTAAAAGATGCCAATGTGGTCTTGGAAGAAAAAATAGATGCGCGGAAACTTGCCGAGAGTGTCTTTAACGAAAGTTTCGAAGCCATCCTGATTACAAACCGTGAGGGTAATATTTTACGCGTCAATCCAGCATTTACGCGTATAACCGGATACAGTTCTGCAGATGTCGTCGGAAAAAACCCGCGATTATTGAGTTCGAAACACCACGATAAAAAATTTTATGAGGGTTTCTGGCATTCTCTTCTTAATGACGGGGTCTGGCGGAGTGAAATTTGGAATCGGCGTCGTAACGGTGAGGTTTTTCCAATGTGGCAAAGTGTCAGCGCGGTGCGTGACAAGATGGGAGAAATCGTACAATTTATCAGTGTAAGTAGTGACATCACTGAAAAAAAGGCTTCAGAAGAGCGGATCCACCACCTGGCACACTTCGATGTCCTGACCGACTTACCCAATCGCGCGTCTTTTCAAAATGAGTTCAAGCGCGCCGTGGCCCATGCAAAACGGGAGAATGGTAAGTTGGCCCTACTTTTTTTAGATATTGATCATTTCAAACTGGTCAACGATGCCTACGGGCACCTGATGGGTGATGAGGTACTTAAGCATATTGCAAAATGTCTTATAGAATTGGTTCGGGGAGAAGATCTGGTCGCACGTCTCGGTGGGGATGAATTCACAATATTACTGTCTGGAGTTC
>JBHHWW010000192.1:0-2086 GCA_046756725.1 Nitrospiria bacterium
TCAATTCACTGCTCCACTTTATTTGCACAATCAATACAAAAAAATGATGTTGGATCGATTTCCAGACGTTTTGGATCAATCTCTTCATCACATCTGAGACAATCACCAAATTCATCTTGATCAATTCGTTGTAACGCGCCTGAAATTCGTTTTAACAGGATATCTCGGCGGCGGTTGGTTTCAATTGACATTGCCTGATCTTGTAGAGCACCCATTCTAGATAACCGCCCGACGCTGGTTTGATCAAGCACAACGGTTTTAGCAGACGCATTTCCCGTTTCTGAGGCTTCCTTTAACTCTTTCTGCTGCTTAAGTAATTTTTCCTTGAAATATTCACAATCAACAGTCATGGCTCTCTCCTCGTTTCGGATTGATCCAGAACGATGGTTCCGGCCTCAATAAACTGCTTCAATTTATGGCCCGCAAACCGTCCCTGTTCGTGGTAAATTCCCTGTATAATGATCCTTCGGTTTATAATATTAGAAATGGGTTTAATTGTATAAACACGGACAGTCCGGCCCTCTTTTCCAACAACCAGCTCCAGATGCAGACTCCCCCGCCGCCCGGTTTTCACCTCAGCGGACAAGACCTTGGCAAAGACTGTAATCCTTTTTCCGTCATGCGTTTTACTGAGCTCAGACAAGTCAATGAGGACAGGCAATTCTTTGGGAAAAACCAAAGTCGGCACGGCTGTCTGAAGAAAGAGAAAGGGGGTCAAAAAAAGAGCCATTTTGATCCAAAAATGTTTCCTTGAAAAGCCCATACACCTTTCAACTCCCATGAACAAGGAGGTTATTTAAAACTAGAAAACATATTCTCCGACCTCAAATCACTTCGGACATAACTTAAAAACGAGGTTAGATCTCCCAATCTCTTAGATCAAGGGATATCAACCACATCCGGAATACTTTCGTCACTGACAAGCGTCGCAAGGTCATCAATCAGTGTCGTCCCGGTCGGAACACCATTGAGATCGCTCACTTCCTGAATAAAGACTTTCATATGAATAGGAAGTTGTTCTGCAATTTCAGTGGCAATGGCAGTGCCATGATTAGGGTCTTTTACCCGTCCGTCCAGAAAACCAGGCCCCAATCGTTGTTGGACCTCTGTCTTCGGGTTAAATGTTCCAACCTCTATACTCAAGTCAGAGGCATTCGTTGCCGTTGATTCAAGCGTCGATTGAAAGGCTTTTCCGATATCAAGTGCCAGCACGGCGTCATCTGCATTACTACCGTTAAATTCCTTGAAGTGGATTGTCTCTTCCCAGCGTCGGTCCGTCAAAAATGTAAATGGGGTACAGTCAAAGAGTCCTGTTCCGTCATCAACCCCGATTTGGCCTTTAATCCAAACACTCGGACGTCGTTTACTCCCCGGAGGACCAAGAATCTTGTTGATAAGCGAGGGAGGAATCTGGCTGTCCGCTGGTGGCGTATCATCAACCCGCTTGACTCTGAATCGAACACTTTTGTACTCACCCGCTGGAACAGCAATATTGATAGACTGTTCAACATCAGGATCATTGTTCAATAGATCCAGTCCAAATGGTCCAAATGCAACTTCATCCGGCGTTGATCCCGATAAAACAGACTGATTGAACTGTACTTTATCTAAAATGACATAAACCTCTTCCAGCCAGATCTTTCCTCCGCTAATTGCGAAAGAAGTCGGCGCAGAAATATTGCACGAAGATAACGGTCCGAGTGCGTAGGCAATATTCCTCCTCTGAAACAAGTCAATTTTATTGAGGAAGGCACTGGAGAGCCCTGAATTGGTTTCCGCTATCAGATTGGGTATTGCCGTTGCCCCCATCTTTTCGATGGAAGTAATCCCTAAAGTTGGTTCGCCTCCCCCAGATGGATTTCCGCCTCCCCCACACGCCACAAAAATCATGGCCGATAAAAGACTGAAAGCTATTCCTATGTAAAATCTTCTCTTCATACAACTTCTCCTCTTTCTTGATCACAACGAATATGCACTTGATAAAAATAAAGCATTAAGTTCACTCCGGTGAAATGCAAGAAAAAGTCCAAAAAAAGATCAAAATATACATGTCTATCATTAAATATTTGTACAGAAATAATATTCA
>JBHHWW010000193.1:0-2047 GCA_046756725.1 Nitrospiria bacterium
GAGGCACGTCCCTTTTTTTAGACGACATACCAAGGTTCCGGCATCTGAACGTGGTTTTACCCTCATTGAAATTATGGTGGTGATCACCATCCTTGCGATCTTGATTGCCTTGGTGGCCCCAAAAATGGTGGGACGAACAGATCAAGCCAGACGTGTTTCAGCCAAAGCGCAAATTCGAAATATTGAAGGGGCCCTTCAACTCTATAAACTTGACAATGGGACTTACCCAACCACTGAACAAGGGCTTGAGGCATTGGTGGAAAAACCAACAGTCGGAGAGGTCCCGATGGACTGGCGGGAGGGCGGATACTTGCAAAAGCTTCCAAAAGATTCCTGGAAGAACCCGTTTGTCTATATTAGTCCCGGTTCTCACGGGGATTATGATCTTTCTTCCAATGGACCCGACAATGAAGCGGGAGGTTCAGGGAAAAATGCCGATATTGAAAGTTGGAACCTCGAATAGTTTTTCTAATCGACAGGACTTATCCTCTTGGTCAAAAATCGGACTGTTGGAAGAAATCGCGGATTTACGCTTCTGGAGCTGATGTTGGTGATTACTATTTTGGGTATCACAGCGCTCATGGTGTTTCCGAAGGTCTCTTCTTTCGGGGCAGGAAACCTGAAACGAACTGTTCGACATCTTTCGGGACTGATACAGCACCTTGCACAAGAATCGGCTTCAACCAAGAAGGTTTATCGTCTGCATTATCAAATTGAGGAAGGGGCCTATTGGGTGAACGAACTCCAGGAAAATAGAGAATTTGCCCCTATTTCAGATCCCTTGATTACAAAGGAAACTTTGCCAGAAGGCATTTTTTTTGAGGATATTATCACGCCGCGCCATGGAAAGGTCAGTGAAGGAGAAGCCTATACAGAGTTTTACCCTCTGGGTGTCGAGAAGACGTCAATCCATTTAAAAAAAGGAGACCAGCAATGGACACTCACGGTTAATTCGTTGACGGGCCGTGTGAAGGTTGTGGATCAATATGTGGAATAGCGCGTCGACTAAAAGGAGAAATTCAGGAGAGCGTGGTTTTACCTTGCTTGAAATCATGGTCGCTTTGGCTCTCCTCTCAATTTCTCTGGTCATATTGCTCGGACTTCGAAACAGAGATGTCGCCCTTTCTGAACGTGCCCGGCAGATCACGGAAGCAACCATTCTGGCCCGGCAGAGAATTACAGCCGTTTCTGTGGCTGGGTTCCCGGATCTGGGGAAATCGGATGGTGACTTCGGAGAAGATTTTCCAAGATATCGGTGGGCACAGGAAATAAAGCAGACTTTTTTTGAAGAGGTTCGGGAATTGATTTTGTCTGTTCGCTGGAAAGAGGGCAAGCGGGAAGAAGAAATTCAATTTACGACCTATCTTTTTGATACCGGTGCAGCATGACGTACATTGTTCATCGGGTAGATATCAAAAGAGAACAGGGTTTTACTTTGCTGGAAATCATGATTTCCCTTGGCATCCTGTCTGTGATCTTCACATTGGTCTATGGCACCTTTACTGCCGTCTACCAGGGCACTGAACACATGGAAGAAGAGGCGGATATTTACCGTTTAGCCCGTCTGGGCATCTACCACATCTCAAACAACCTGAGCATGATTTATACTGGAGTTGCGGGCGCGTCATCGGGTGCGTCTGAATCCCTCGTCTTTACGGGAGAGGACCGGGATCACTCGGATGGAGATGAGACTTTTCCGAACGATTCGATTCAATTTAGAACCGTTTCTCACTGGCGGTCATTGCCTGACGCTGCTGAATCTGACAGAACGACCATTGGTTATTCGTTGGTTGATGGGACACTGATACAAGAATCTACACTTGAGGATGGAGAGGTTCTGAAACAAGAAATCGGAGGACCTGTCCAGGGACTGAATTTTCGATATATGGAAGAAAATGGGAAGTCATGGATTGATGAGTGGGGGACAGAAAAGGGGAAAAATCCTCCGCTTGCCGTTGAAATTGAACTCTTCCTCAAAAAAAAAGGGAGAAGAGTCCGAAGATTTAAAACCTGGGTGGATATTCCGATGAGCCGGAGAAGCTAAATG
>JBHHWW010000194.1:0-2032 GCA_046756725.1 Nitrospiria bacterium
AAATATCTCGTTTTTAAAAGATGATCTTACAACTAAGCAACTTTATGGATGGGATATTTTAAGGAATACGGGTAGAATCTGAGAATAATCTTAGAACAGCAAGAGAGACATTTTCATTTCTCTTACTAAACGGAACACGAAAAAGGTCACAAGAATGGTGCATCAGGTTGATTCTGAAATAGGGCTACCGTTTGGAGGCAAAAGCATATAGTTTTAAGCCATTCGGATTCGAACATTCATCATACGCCATAAAGACGATCAATCACTTTTTTTACTAACTTTAGAATTACCTCCCTATCGGTTAAAGGAAGCCCCCTCCCATGAATATTGTGGCCCATGTTGGGAAACCAATGACCCTCAAAGGAGTTAATCGGCAAACCAAAAACACAAAACGAGCAATATTTTTATAATAAGTGTTTTGGAACAACGCCAAAGAGGTGTATTCTGGGGGTTGTGCGGCTAATTTATCCATAAACTGGGATCTGAATCAAACAATCCTGTGGTAAAGGCGCACTGATGGCGCATGGATAGAAATCCTGAGGGACAATGGCAAAATCACCCTCGTGTAAATCAACCGGGGCGGTCCGATTTTGAATCTGATACGATCAGAGCCTTAAATCCGGTTTTACTATTTCAGGAAAAAAAGAAATTTGAAAGTTTTCTTTTCGCTAAACGCTAGCACCATGAAAGTAGAGCCGTTACCCTCGTGCTAGTCACATGTGATTCATTCTAGGAGGAAGAATATGGACAGCCATAAATTAATTCTCAGAATATTTGTCACATTCTTGTTCTTCACATCGGTCAATTCTTTGAATGCGCAATACATCATTGAAGAAATTGAGTATCAGATACCGATAAGTCATTCATTATTTCCAGAAACAGAAGAAAATAGCGGATCAGACTTATCAGAACAAGATGCAATCGATTTCTTTCTTAATCTGCCCATACGTAAATTAAAAGAGGCCGCTGTAGCTGAGGGAGGCAGAATCAGGAAAGAGAAACAAACCATTTATTCTGATGGCGATAATTTTGCCATTGAAACTCAGTCTGATGAGGGTAAAGAGACAATGGTCTTGGATATGAAGACTGGGACTTCGCATACCATTATGTGGGCACAGAAAATGGTGATTGAGGCGAATCCAAAAGATCTTGAAAAGATACAGAAAATGGCTGAATCCTCAGCAGAAAAGACGTTCGAAGCCATGTCGAAAAATATGCCCCCCGAAATGCTCAGGCTGATGAAGGAAGAGATGGAAAAGGAAAAGGAGAAAGCAAAAGTAAGGGCAAAAAACAAATCACCAGTAAAGCGCCTTGCCCGGCCGACCGGTAGAAAAAAGAAACTACACGGCTTTGACTGTGAGGAATATCGTATCAATAAAAGTGAGAGTGTAACTATTATCTGGGCAAGCCGGGATGAATCTGGGATTACGAAGGCATTGAATCGTTTCTCCGAAAAATTAGATAATCTCTATGCATCCTTTGACGATGAAGGTGATGACGATATTGATGGGTGGACACTGGTTCCAGGTAGATTGCCCGTTGAGGTTCGCACCTTCACCCGTACGATGATGATGGATGGTCCACCGATGATGATGGGCATGGATGGACCTGCATTAACAGTTCGAGTGCTTACAAAAATTGAAAAGAAAAAACCATCGACAGGCATCTTTAAGGTGCCGGGGAAAAAAGAGGGATTTAAAACAGTTTCCGTCCTGGAACAATTCGTATCGACCCAAGAAGCACTCCAGGAGGGAATGGGGAATTTTCAAGGATTTCTCCCCTGAAGCATTTTGAGGCAATAGGACCATCGTCAACGACAAGGTAAAAATCTGGAGGCAAAAGCAAGGGGTTAGCTTCTGTGTAGTTCCATATTCGTTTTATATAAACTGTTGTATAAGAGGTTGTGCTATTTGGAGGTGATTCATCAATCATTCTTTTAACTAAAAACAACGAATACGGATTGAAAAATTAGATTAATCAAGAAAAACCAAAACCCAACCTTTCAGTCAACTATCATCAGTTTTGGTTTACA
>JBHHWW010000195.1:0-2005 GCA_046756725.1 Nitrospiria bacterium
AGCTCTTGAGTAACAAAATCGTAAGTGGTTGATTTTGTTACTCTCTGATTTGAGAAAGGGGTCAGAAAGGGGTCACCCATTAACAGCGTGTGTCAAGAGAAAAAAGTCCCCCTCCTCTGTTTTTTTGTTTTAAAGAAAAAAACAGTCTATATGCTATAGATGTATCTACTGATTACTGCGCCCATGCTTTCTTTCGGGAGAAGTCAGTTCATCTTGTAATGATCTGCTTCAGTCACCCATCAGGATCTAGCCTATAAAATACTGACTCGTAGGCCCAGACAGCCACTTGGCTGTCCCAGAAATCATTCGGTTCCATGTTATGTCCATTCAAATTGTTTTCCGGCTCCATTCCGAAAGTACTGGACGGTCCAAACCCCTTTGGTTCATGACATGGGCAGATCAAGCGATACACCCTATTTTTACTCAGTTATTAAAACCAATTTTTCTTTTTCCCCTCTCACCCATTTTTGGAGGAAAAAAAGAAAAAAATAGATGCGAAGCCTCCTTATTTTCCGTACGATCAAGTGGCGCCCTTCATAGGGCATGATAGGAATACTTTTCCCTGGCGGGCCCTATGAGAAAGTGCCACGACGATTTGTTCAAGGGCGCAGCGAGGAATCCATCAATTTCCCCTGGTAGGCCCTATCTTGCGCAGGTTGAGACAGCCGCCAATCAAATCTGATGGTTTCTCGCCAACCCCTAAGCTGGTTAAGCTGTCTCAACCCTTATGTCCTCGGAAAAGAAGTTCTGCATCAAATCTCGTTTTCTCCTTCATGATAAAGTAACTGGCCTTTGCCAATTTATTCGCTACGGCTCGATAGGCAGAGGGCTGATTCGTCTTGGCGCATTTCCGCTGGTAGAAGCGCTTTGCCGGTTCGCAGAACCGGATTGAAAAGTTCGCTGCCTCCGCAAATGCCCAGGAGAGATATTTATTCCCATTCTTCTTATTTCCAATGCCCTTCTTCTTTTCATTGCTCCAATAGGCCGAGGGAACACAGCGGCAATATGATGCATAGTTGCCCGCCGATGAAAATCGATCGATCGGGCCGGTTTCCAGGGTAATTGTCAGCCCTAAGATGAGTCCGATGCCGGGGGTCGTTGTCAGGAGCGGGTAGACTTCTCCCGCTTTGACCTTTTGAAGCACATGGCGCTCAATCCCTTTGATCTTCCCTTCTAAAAAATGGATCGTTTCAAGAATGTCTCCGATCTGATAGGAGAGACTCGGATTTTTTAGGTCTCTCTGCAATGCGTCTATATCTATTTTGGGGATGGCATTGTTGTTCAGTATCACTCCGGTGTTGTTGCAGTAGATCTGTTGCAGGGTATGTTTCAGGGTGGTTTTGTCAACGACAAATCGACTGCGTTGTCGAAGCAGATCACGAACGCCGCGCATGTTTCGGGGATAGATGTATCCCTCCGGAAGTATGCCGAGATGAAGCATTTTAGCCAGCCAGAAGGCGTCATGCCGGTCATTGAGATATTTCAGCCCTTCATATTGTTTCATGGCAGAGGGATTTGCCAGATGGACTTTATAGCCTGCTTCCATTAAGGCATCCACAAGCCAATACCAGTTGTAGGTCGATTCGACGGCAATGCCGCCGATCTCTCCCTTGTAGGGGGACAAGGCTGAAAGAATTTTCCCCGCATTGTTGACAAGCCGACGACCAAAAAGCTTTTTCCCTTCTTGATTGAGTATCCCTGTGTAGCAATTTGTTGAATGAAGATCCATTCCGACGTATAATCCCATTGATCCCTCCTATTGTTGTGAACCACAATTTGAAAAGGCCATCTTAGCCTTTTTTGGAGACTCCATGAGGAGGGATCACTCTTTATCCGCTGTTAATGCTATCAAATCTGCTGTTGACTTTTAAATGATCTTTCTTTATGATCCTCCCAATCTCTCGACCGCTACGTCTTCTATATCCCGATGCCTGGTATCATGTAATGAATCGAGGTCGAAATCGGGAAGTAATCTATTCTTCAGATGAAGACCATCTGACCTTTG
>JBHHWW010000196.1:0-2002 GCA_046756725.1 Nitrospiria bacterium
CTCCAGAGTAATTCTTCAGTGGCAGCACGGCGAGCGAATCGATAGGCTCGTGTCCAGTAGTGAACAAAGCGCGTCCGACAAAAGCAAGCAGGATCAACAGCAGGGCTATGCCCCCGTAGAGCACAACGCGACGGCGACGTGGCTGCCTGGTGGGAGTTGGTGCGCTCTTCGGCTGATCCCCCTCAAGATCCCGGCTCACCGACCGCAAATCGACCAGCAGCTCGTCCACATGCTGATAACGCTCCTCGGGGGCTTTGTTCATCGCTTTGGTCACGATGTGCTCAAACTCCATCGGCACGCCGGTGCGCACTCCTGTAATCGGCTCCGGCTCTTCATTTAATATCGAATACACCACCGCTTGCTCATATTCGCCTTTAAATGGCTGCTGGCCCGTTATCATTTCATACAGAACGACTCCGAAGGAAAAGATGTCACTCCGGAGATCGACATCTTCTCCTTGCGTCTGCTCCGGAGACATGTAGGCCACCGTGCCTAAGGTCATATTGGACTTGGTGAGCTTCGTTCGCCCGCTTAATTTGGCCAGACCAAAATCGAGAATCTTCACCAGACCTTTGGGCGTCACCATAAGGTTGGCGCTTTTCACGTCGCGATGAACGATGCCTTTCTGGTGTGCTTCCTGCAACCCTTCCGCGACCTGAATGGCGTAATTAATTGCGTCTTCGATCGGTAGGGGACACCCCCCTAAATCCCCCCTCGAGGGGGGACGAACCATTTCGTGCAGCGATTTGCCGTCGATGTAAGCCATGGCAATGAAGGTCTGTCCTTCAGCCTGGTCAATTTCATGGACGGTGCAAATGTTAGGATGATCCAAGGTGGCAGCGGCTTGCGCCTCGTGAACAAAGCGCGTCTTTTCTTCCTCACTGCCTAAAGCGAGGGGTGCGAGAAATTTCAAAGCGACGGTGCGTTTCAGTTTGGTGTCTTCGGCTTTGTAGACGACGCCCATGCCGCCCTCGCCTAATTTCTCGAGGACTTCATAGTGGGAAATGGTTTTGCCGGTCATTCTTATCTCGTAATCTTTATACCGCTCAAGGACGAATTATATTTAGATTAGTTTTGACACTAGACTAGCAAATATTTGAAAAAGGCAGAGATGTACTTGGATTATTGTAGTTTGATTAGCAGCTGGAGGACTTTTCTACTCAAAATAAGTCCGAATGTGTACCAGTTCTTTCAAATATTATTTCCTTCCTATCAATTTTATAGATCAGCAACCAATCTGGTTCAATATGACATTCACGCCTGCCCCTGTAACTACCTATGAGCTTATGAGCTTTGTATTTTGGTTCTAAGTTTTCCTCATTTATGAGTTTGAAGATCACTGACTTTATTTTTTGTCCGTCTTTACCACGTTTTAGTATCTTTTTTAAATCTCGATCAAATTGCTTTGTAAATGATGGTTTCAGCATCAGATTCCCAGTTTGCTGAACATATCTTCAGCGTCCTCACAGTGTATCAAATTTTTCCCCGCATCAGTATCTTCGAATGTTTTAATAGTGGTTTTGTTCGGGATTCTAACTTCGAATGGCAACCCCTTCCGAAGTCTAACCTGATTATAGAACAGACTAACGGCCTCAGTAGTAGTAAGCCCCAATTCTTTAAAGATTCTCTCCACTGACTTTTTGAGTTCAGGCTCAACTCGGGCTCTTATCATTTCTGTTTTGGGCATAATAGAACTCCTTTTTTACAAATAATGTATCACACTTGAGATACAATTGCAATTAATTTTTTATGTGATACCGCTTGGAGTTTAATATTCTTCTCTAAATTGAGTGATTCTTGAGGTGGGAGTTTGTAGTGCAAGCGTCAGCTTGCCTGAGGCCAGGGCAGCTTGCTCGACCGCGACAGGATCTCAGCCGATCACTGATCCAGCCCCATCTTCTCCAGCAGCGCCTGAAAGCGCAGTTCTCCGTGCAGGGGATAGCAGCCAGGATCTACTTTGACATAGACAAGGCCACCCGAACGCGCCTGATAAGCCCGCTCC
>JBHHWW010000197.1:0-1973 GCA_046756725.1 Nitrospiria bacterium
CAAAACAGGCATGTTGGCACAAAGTTTAGGAAGCCTTGAAAGAATTATAGAATGGGCTCAAAAAGAATTAGTTGATAATGATGAACCTATTTTTGGCGCTACAGAAAGAATGGCCTTGCCTGATGAGGTTGCTATTTTCAAAAGGGGAGATCATCGGGATCGGGCATTGGCGCTTCACACAATGATAAGGCATTTGGAACCTGAAAAACCGGAACCCTTAGTTGTAATGACCCCCCTCTGTCAGGATAGATGTCGCCTCCACTAAACAACAACTTTGGGGGCGCATTAGGAGATGGCCATGAGGCATTCAGTTGAATTCAAGAAGTTAGCCGTTCAGAAGTATTTGAGCCGTGGGAACCGAACAGTCAATGATATTCTTGAGGAAATTGGGGTTGCCTCGCCAACCCTCTATCAGTGGCGAGATCAATTTGCTAGTGTTCTGGGTATGAAAAAGCCAACCAAGCCCCAGTCCAGATCCGTAGATGAAAAATTGAAAGCCCTCACCGAGTATGACGCTTTGCCACCTGAAAAGCGTGGCGAATACCTTCGAAAGAAGGGTCTTCATGAAGAGCATTTAATTGAATGGCGCAGTCAAGTTGAGGAGGCCCTTTTGCCCAAAAAAAAATCATTACGAGAGCGTCAGGAATTGGCCGCGGAAAAAAATAAAGTGAAGCAGCTTGAGCGGGAAATCAGGCGCAAAGATAAGGCCTTGGCTGAAGTTTCGGCCCTTCTTGTTCTCAAAAAAAAAGCAGACCTCATTTGGGGGTCGGGGGAGGACGAGTGAGCGCCCAGGATCGAGCAGAATGTATTTCTTTGATCACAGAGGCTGTCGCGGCAGGTGCCAGGAAAGTGATGGCCTGTCAAACCCTTGATCTTCAAATCAGAACGATTGAGCGTTGGGAAAAGACGCCCGCAGATGGCCGCTGTGGGCCACGCAGTAGCCCGTCCAATGCTTTAACCCAAGAAGAGCGCACCAAAGTTCTTGAGATTGCGAACAGTGCCGAATTTGCGAATCTATCACCGTGTCAGATTGTTCCGCAGCTTGCAGATCGGGGTGAATATGTGGCCAGTGAAAGCAGTTTTTACCGTATTTTGCATGAAGAAAAACTTCTCAACCATCGATCGAAATCCAGCCCACGCACAAACAGCAAGCCAGAAGAATTAGTAGCCCATGAGCCCAACCAAATTTGGAGTTGGGACATTACGTATTTGAAGGGCGCGATCAAAGGAACTTATTATTATCTTTATTTACCCATGGATGTTTTTTCGAGGAAGATTGTGCATTGGGAAGTCCATGAATGTGAGAATGCTGAGTTGTCTTCTGGTATGATTGAAAAGGCGTGCAGCATGAATCAGATCCAAAGAGATCAAATAACCCTTCATTCCGACAATGGTGGTCCCATGAAGGGGGCTACGATGCTTGCGACATTGCAGAAACTGGGGATCATGCCGTCATTTAGCCGTCCGAGTGTTTCCGATGATAATCCTTATTCAGAGTCTCTATTTAAGACCCTCAAGTATTGCCCCAGTTATCCAGAAAGGGGATTTGCAAGCCTGGAAGAAGCCAGAAAATGGGTCATGAAGTTTGTCCATTGGTATAATAATGTTCACCTTCACAGTGGTATTAATTTTGTAACGCCGGCGTCACGGCACTGTGGAGCGGATGAAGAGATTTTGGAAAAACGACACCGTGTATATGAATTGGCAAAGGCAAAAAATCCAAACCGTTGGTCAAAAGAAACAAGGAACTGGTCAAGGGTTGGAAAAGTGGAACTTAATCCAAGAAAAATGGAAATAAAATTAGCAGCTTAAAACTTTAGGCGACATCTATCTTGAAAAATTCCGCTATTAATCATCGAGATTGGCTCCCAGAAGCATAAATCTGATGATAATAGTTATAGTTAGTTAGGGTGGGTCCTTCAATTTTCCTGTCTTCATAACGGTTCCTCCTTTTAGGGTTTATTGGACAAATT
>JBHHWW010000198.1:0-1968 GCA_046756725.1 Nitrospiria bacterium
GCCGTGTACCTTTCACGCGCTAAACAAGCCCTGGAATCCAAGGGCGGTGCCGTTCGAATCATCTATTCAAATCAATCTTGATAATAGTAGGCCAAAAGTGTGCCATTTGTAATCTGTCAGACGGCATAAATTGGGTATAAAAAAGGCCTCAAAAGAGGCCTGATCGATATAACTAATTGATTTTATTGGCGTCCCCAACCAGATTTGAACTGGTGTTACCGCCGTGAAAGGGCGGTGTCCTAGGCCAAGCTAGACGATGGGGACATATTCAGAGTCGGGCGATACTACAGAAGATATGAAAACAATGTCAAGTGGTTTTTGTGGCCCTTTTTTTACCGAAAATACGAAAAATAGTCGATTAAAGAGAGTAAATTTCCCCGAATTTTTCTTCGAGATAATCGTTGAAATAATCCGGATTCAGGGGTTCTCCTGTCACCTGCGTAATCAGTTCATCGCTTCTGAATGTCCGTCCGAAACGATGGATTTTTTCGTTGAGCCAGTGCTTGAGTGAGTGGAATTTCCCTTCACTGATATTGGCGGTTAATTCCGGAAGTTCCTTTGTAGCTTGCTTGAAGAGCTGGGCGGCGTAAAGATTTCCCAGGGTGTAACTCGGAAAATAGCCAAAGGCGCCGCTCGCCCAGTGGATGTCCTGGAGAACACCTTCCGTATCGCTCTCAGGGATAATGTCGAGGTAGTTCTCCATTTTCTCATTCCAGGCGGCTGGTAGGTCTTCAACTGCCAGTTCTTCTTCAATCAAGGCCTTTTCAATTTCAAAGCGAAGCATGATATGCAGATTATAAGTCACTTCATCCGCCTCGACCCGGATCAGCGAGGGCACAACACTGTTGGTTGCGGCATAGAATGTTTCCAAGTCAATGCCTTCCAATTCTGAGCGAAATGTTTTCTGAAGGATAGGGTAAAAATGCTGCCAAAAAGGTTTTGAGCGTCCGACGCAATTTTCCCAGAGTCGCGATTGACTCTCGTGAATGCCATGGGAAACGGGCTCGGCAAGCGGGGTGCCGAAGTATTTCGACGGCAGGCCCTGGTCATACAGGGCGTGGCCCCCTTCATGGATTGAGCTGAAAAGGGATGAGAAAATATCACAGGGATCAATTCGTGTTGTAATGCGGACATCTGTTGGATGAAAAGAGGTTGTAAAGGGATGCGCAGCGAGATCCTGCCGTCCGTTTTTAAATTGATATCCCATGGCCTCCAAAACCTGTATGCCAAAGGCCAACTGTTTCCCGGAGCTGAAGGACTGGTGGAGAAAATCTTTTTTCGGAGAGATTGAAGAATCAGTGATTTTTTGCACGAGTTCAACCAGCCGCGCTCTTAGAGAGGAAAAAATCGGGGTGATTTGAGCCACAGTTAGCCCCGGCTCAAAGGTATCCAGGAGAGGATCGTAAAGAGAATCGCCGCCACCCAGGTAGCTGGCTTCTTCCATTTTTAGCGAAACAATTTCTTTTAAGTGCGGCGAAAATTTCTTGAAATCATTGTCCTCTCTTGCCGTCATCCAGGACTGATGCGCCATGGAAGTCACCAGGCCCATTTTCTGGATAAAATCCGACGGCAGCTTAATAGCGCGATGATAGTCCTTCCAAACCTCTTTCAGGAGTCCCCTCGCCTGAGGATGCCAGTCAGCAGCGCCTCCTTTCAGATTGCCGGTTTCCAATTCAACGCATTCTGATAAGGCTTCACACATTAAGTCATCCACCTGTTTTTCATGGAGTAGTCTCATTAAATAAGCGAGCTGATTCGCACGTGCCTCCGCGCCTCCGCTTGGCATATAACATTCCTGATCCCAGGAGAGGATTGAAATGGTGCTTGAAAGGTACTGATGTTCCTTCAGAAGGGTGGTCAGTTTTTTAAGATCCCGCAGGGTTTTCATGTCGGATGCTGTCTCCTTACTTAGAGTTGAATAAACTTTTTAGAGCAGGGCAATGGCCACTTCATCAGCCATCAGGAGGC
>JBHHWW010000199.1:0-1961 GCA_046756725.1 Nitrospiria bacterium
AGGTGGTGACCGAAGGGATTATTCAAATCAGCTCCGGAAATGAAGACCTTTCTCACGGGTGAAGTTGATTCCAAGAGAATTGTTTATGGTCGGTTGGCGAAAATCCATGCAGACCGGGGTGATTATCTTTCCTCTCTTAAAATTATGTTGAGAAAAAGAGAGCTGACGGATGACCCCAGCATGTACACGATCCTTGAGAACGAAATCGCTTTGTTGATTCGGGAAAAACTTCAACTTAAAGCGCTCGAATCTGTTGTTGAGGAATTCGGCGCTCTTTTCCCTGCAGACGAAGCCCTGATTCGCTTAATGTCTTACTATGACGAACAGGGCGATTATTATCGGGAGGAGCGGGAAGCAAGACGTTTTTTGAAGCGTTTTCCAGAACACCACCATTCACAACGGGTACAGAATTTTCTAAACAGGATCGGGGACAAGATCAAAGCCGAGCGTTATCTGATTGCGCTCCTTCTCCCATTGTCAGGTAAATTGAGGGATTTTGGGAATAGCGCTCTTCAGGGAGCCGAGTTGGCTATTCAATTTTTTAAAGAAGCTTTTCCAGAAGTCTCTGTCGGACTGATTGTGAGAGATTTACAGGAAGACCCTTCTCAAATCCGTATTACGCTTGAAGGTTGGTTGAATACTTACCTTCCCATCGCCATTGTCGGTCCACTGCTCAGCAAAGAAGTCAACCGGATTGCGCCTGTTGTCGAAAGAGCGAATATTGCCCTGATTACTCCGGGGGCAACTGCAAGAGATCTTGCCTCGCTTGGAAACGCTGTTTTTAGAAACGCAGCGACGAATCGTTTTTTATGCAATGCGATTGCAGAATATGCCGTTTTGCAATTGAGTATCGTGCGTTTTGCAGTGCTCTACCCCGAAGAAGGCTCGGGGAGGAGGTGGATTGATTGTTTCTCAGAAGGGGTTCAAAAGCTGGGTGGAAAAGTGGTCCTAGTGGAGTCTTATTCTCTGGATGAAACGGATTTTACAAAGACGATTGGGGATCTTAGGAAAGAAGATCTAAGAAACGAGGGCTTCCTTGAAATTTTGGAAGTTGAAGGCGAAGAAGGTGAGACGGAAGAAATTTACACCCCTGGTTTTGAAGGCATATTTCTGCCTGCAGATGCGGTTCGGGCGGGGCTGATTATTCCTCAGTTAATCTTCCATGATTACGATGGGATCACGTTATTGGGGACGAATAGCTGGAATTCTTCTGAATTTTTAAATCTCGTGGGACCGTATGCCGAGGGGGCTGTTTTTGCAGATGGTTTTTTTAAAGACAGTCCTGATTTGAATGTAGAAATGTTCGTACGTGAATACGAAGAGCGGTATAATGAAACCCCTGACCTTTTTGCCGCGCAGTCATTTGATGCAACACGCCTTATTCTAAATACTTTGACAGAGGGTGCTTTGACGCCGCAGAAAGTAAAAATGAAAGTGGCAAATACGATTGATTTTTCAGGTGTTTCTGGATTTGTCTATGAAATGTTTGAAGGAGAAGCCATCAAAGAACCTTTTTTCATCCAAGTGCAGAATGGAAGGTTTGTTCAGGCTCATTGAAAGTGACATATGTTTAAGAAGATTTTGATTGCAAATCGTGGCGAGATCGCCATGCGGATTATCCGGGCTTGTAAAGAACTTTCAATTGCGACGGTTGCAATCCATTCAGAGGTGGATGCGGCAACGCTTTACGTGAAAAATGCGGATGAAGCCTGTCTGGTGGGGCCCGGCCCTCTTGAAGGATATCTCAATATTTACAGGATTATTGATTTGGCCAAACAAAAGGGAGTGGATGCAATCCATCCTGGCTATGGTTTTTTGGCAGAGAATGCCGAGTTTGCAGAGGCCTGTAAAAAAAACGGACTGGTTTTTATTGGCCCGCCTGCAGATGCAATCAGAACCATGGGAGACAAGATCTCTGCGAGAAAAAAAATGATTGAGGCCGGGGTCCCGGTTGTTCCTGG
>JBHHWW010000200.1:0-1952 GCA_046756725.1 Nitrospiria bacterium
AACGGCCAACTCCTGCAAGGCTACACCATAGCCGACATACAGACTGGCATGAATAAACAAACTTTAGATGTAATTGCAACTCCCGGCGACGTCCATGGTGAGAGAGCAAGGTATGCGCTTAATAGCAAGATTAAAGAGCAGATTCCAGGAATATCGACTTTGAGCGAAATACTTTATAATAACGAAAAGGTTAGAATTATTATATTCGATAATGACGGGGTGGTTTGGAATACGGGAATGATCCACCTAGCGGACTTGGAGAATTTGTATAGTCTCAAATAAACCTCCCAACCCGTCGTCAGACTGTGTGAAAACGCTTTAAGGAATATACCATCGTTGTTATAATTACTCCATCATTAACGGTAAAGAAAGGAGTCATGGAGTATGTCCTACATCGAAGGGATCAGCCGAGATCAAATCATCCTATTTCCAGAAGTGATCAATGACTACATTACAAAAGAAAATCCCGTTCGGTTTATAGACGCTTTTGTTGATAAGATGGATCTTAAGGAATTGGGATTTACAAAGGTCTGGCCTGCCCAAACAGGCCGTCCTGGCTATAAACCGAAGGATTTACTGAAACTCTATATCTACGGATACAAAAACAGAATCACCTCAAGCCGCAGGCTTGAGCAAGAAACCCATCGTAACATGGAAGTCATCTGGCTTTTAAGAAAACTCCATCCTGACTTTAAAACCATCGCAGATTTTAGAAAAGAAAATGTTTTGGCCTTTAAAGGGGTCTTTCGTCAATTCACACTTTTGTGTAGCGCCCTGGACCTCTTTGCAGGAGAGCTGGTTGCTATTGATGGTACAAAAATAAAAGGCGTGAACAACCTGCATCGGAATTATCCAAAGACACTTTTAGAAAAAAAGCTCAAAGAGATCAATCAAGGGATCGATGACTACTTGAAAGAGATTGAGACGAGCGACCGGAAAGAGACCGGGATAACAAACCCGAGCGCTTCAGAGCTACAAGAAGCGATCAAATCCCTGGAAACAAAAAAAGATAGATACCAAGAAATGTTAAAACAAATGGAGGCAACGGGCGAGACCCAGATCTCACTGACCGACCCTGACAGCCGGTCCTTTCCGAGGAAATTTGGTATCCCCGTCGGCTACAACGCCCAGAGTGCCGTTGACGACAAACATCACCTCATCGTAGAGCAGGGAGTCACCAACGCCGTAACTGACATTGATCAGCTCAGTACAATAGCAATAAAAGCAAAAGAAACCCTGGGTGTAGAAAAATTGAAAGTCGTTGCCGATGCAGGCTACTGCAATGCGACAGAGATCAAGAGATGTGAAGAGGCAGAAATAGAAACCTACATCCCAAAAATCAGCACATCGAGTAGCACAAAGAAAGGACTTTATGAGAAAGAGAAATTTACATATGACCTAAAGACCAACTGCTACACCTGTCCTGCCGGGAAGAAACTGCCCTATCGGTTTGAGGGATACGAAAAGCGTAGAAATAAACGAAGAAGCGTACTGTACTACGTTGGGGAATCATGTCAAACTTGCGAGCAAAAACCGCTATGCACAAGGAGTCAAGATCCGAGACGAATCACACGATGTTCTGAAGAAAATGCAATCGATCGGATGGCGACTCGGATGAAGCAGCATCCTGAGATCATGAAAAAGAGGAAGCAGATCGTGGAACATCCCTTCGGAACGATCAAGTTCTGGAATCATCAGGACGCATTTTTGATGAAGGGCTTGGAAAAGGTAAAGGCGGAATTCAGTCTATCGACCCTTGCCTATAACATGAAGCGGGTGATCAACATCGTCGGGGTAGAAAAGATGATAGAGGCTCTCGTATAAGGGCTATTTATCTCAGTTTTGAAGAAATGGGAGCCTCTCTTACTCGGATTTTTTTGCCCTTTGACCGAGAGCGCCATTGAATCCAAAAAAGGGGGGAAATCACAGCTTAACCTTTTCCCCTCTGTTTA
>JBHHWW010000201.1:0-1945 GCA_046756725.1 Nitrospiria bacterium
ACTAGGATGATGAAAGAACATCGAGTGAGGTTCGCATCTTTTCGCTCTTTTGGGTATAGGGAGAATCAGGGTATTCCGTGAGAAGGCGACGAAAAGTCTCTGCGGATGCCTCCCGGTCTCCGGCATCGTAGTGGGAGAGACCGAGATAGTAGAGGGTTTTCTCAATAAGGGCTCCATCCCCCCCCTCTTGAAAGACTTTTTGAAAGCGAGCGATCGCAGCCGGGTAAGCGTCGGTTCTGTAGTAGAAGAAACCCACATTAAAATGATGCTCCGCCCGGCGAAGCCGAAGCGCCGCGATTTTTTCCTCTGCATCCTCTACATAAAGGCTTCTGGGATAGTTGGCCACCACCTTTTGCAGGGCAGCCATCGCCTTTTCCATCGGCCCCGGATCCCGGTCAATGGTGTGCATCTGCTTATAATAGCTCATTCCGAGACGGTATTGAGCGAAGGAGGCCATCCGATTAAAAGGATGGAGTGTCAGGAAACGTTGAAATTCTGCCGCAGCCTCATCGTATTCTTTTTTAACAAAATGTGCCTCACCGCGTTTCAAAAGGGTCAAGGCATCAAAAATATTATCCACTTCTTCAGAGGAAACATCGACAATCTCCTCATCAATCCCAAGCAGGGAAAGAAGCTCTGACTTTTCCTCCGATCCGGCACACCCGGCCAGAAAACAGGCCAGAAAGACCATTAGACAATGCCTGAACTGTTTTCGGAGGGAGAACTTTTCCATAAGACAAACGACCAACAAATAAATGCTCCGTGAAGTTCCCATCAGGAGATAATGCCCTGTATACGAGACGAAAAGTAGCAGATCGAAGAACAAAGCGCAAGATTTAACACGATGCCATTGTCATTGTGCCTTTTAATTTTCCCAGCATATCGTTGACCCACTTTACTTTTCCTTTTTGTAAGGTAGGCAATGGATGAAAATATTTATTATCCGTTCCGGGTTTCAGAAGTCCTGTCAGATCCGGGCTGCCGTCCATTTCAGATAACTTGACTAAACATCTTTGAATAAGTGGCTCCAAATCAGGACTGACGCCCCAGGCACAAACGATGGGCGCCTTAGGCCTCTTTTTTAGTCTGTTTTCCAGCTCATTGCTGCGTTCATCTGAGAAAATAGAATGGGCTTTAAATCCTGTTACTTCTTCAACATTTTTATACCGCTCTATAAACTTTCCGCTTTTCGGATCTCTCATATCTGAGATATTCAATACCCTCACATGATCCCAGTCGCAAAAATGCATCATTCTCATGACTTGATATTGTGTGGTATCCGGCCTTGTCGGTACCAGGGATGTGCCGAGCAGGCTGATCTTTTCCTCGGGAATGGCGTTATTGACCTCTTCTAGAGGGATGGATGACCCCGGGTTCATCATGATAAATATCGCGTCAGGAAATTGCCTGAGTATGGCGTCCCTTTCAGAAGGGCTATTCTTCTTTCTCACAATTTCGAGAACACTCCGGCAATCAATCCTCTCTCCTGATTTTAAACAAACCGAGTAGAAATGTCCTAAAATATCGAAGTTTTTTTTGAGAATTCCAGCAGGAATGAATTCGGGCATTTAGTCAATCTTCTTTATCGTTAGGTACAAGTTCTCGACTTTTTTTCTTGCCCAGGGGGTCTTACGCAGAAATTTCAAACTGGACTTCAGGGAGGGGTCGCAGTTGAAACACCTAATGTTGATGCGTTTTCCCAAAGCCCCCCAACCGTAATGTTCATGCAAGCGGTTCACAATCTGCTCCAAGGTAATGCCGTGCAGTGGATTATTGGGTTGTTGCTCACTCATATATCAAAATTTGGCCTTATTTCGACAACAGGATTTGAGGCCTCAGTTTACCAGCTCTTTCCTTCTTTTGCATGTTGTTATTTTATCCCGACATCAAAAATAGATCCCGAGACTTCCTCCTATTTGACACCCCCCGGAAAGCTTTGTAGAGT
>JBHHWW010000202.1:0-1929 GCA_046756725.1 Nitrospiria bacterium
GCGGGCTTAAGCATTGTGAAGCGTGTCATCGATGATCACAAGGGCCGTCTCTGGATTGATTCGGAAGTGGGAAAGGGGGCGACATTTAATTTTACAATTCCAAAGAATCTTCAAAAAGGAGGAACAAGTGATTAAAACGATCAAGAATGAGCCGATTAAAATTCTTTTGGCCGATGACGATGAAGATGATATTGCCATTGCATTGAGAGCCTTTAAAAAATCAAAGCTGGAAAACGAGGTTTTCGTGGTCCGGGACGGGGAAGAGACGCTTGATTACCTTTTGAGTCGCGGGCAGTATCAGGATGAGAGTCAACATCCGAAACCCCATCTTTTGCTGCTGGATATCAACATGCCCAAAATGAACGGCCTGGAAGTCCTGAAACAACTTGAAGACCATCCCACATTAAAACGTTTACGGGTGATGATGCTGACCTCCTCTAAAAACGAGGAGGATGTGGTGCGAAGCTACAACAACGGCGCCTGCGCCTATATTCCCAAACCCGTTGAATTTGACGATTTTCTGAATGTCGTCGAAGGACTCAACTGTTTTTGGAGAACCGTGATCTATACCAACGGATATTAAGACTTGTTACACAATTGATTGAAAAAGACTGAGATTTAAAAACATGACCATCAAACAGCAACTCATCACGGGTTTTTTAGCCGTGGCCCTCATCCCGATTCTTTTTATTGGCGTGATTTCTTTTTCGAATGCAAAAAGTGAATTGGAGCAGGCACAAATCACTGCGATAGAAACCATCCTGGATCTGCAGTTCGATCAGTTGGAGGCTTTCTTTCGTGAACGAAAGGGGAATATTCGAGCTGCGCAAGATAATTTCAACATCAAGGCAAACCTTCCCACCCTGACCCGGTTTGCGAATGATCAGACCGATTCGAAATACATTGCCGCAAAAAGAATGCTAGACGGACAACTAAAAACTTTTCAGACCGTATTTGGTTATTTTGATGTCATGCTGGTCAATCCGGAAGGGAAGATTGTCTATGTCACCAATGAAGCCCATTCAACGAAGGACTTGGGAAATATGCTTCCAGACCCCGACAACATCGCCTTCATAGAGGGGAAAAAAGAGATCTATTTTTCCGTCCCTTTCCTGAACAAGGTCGAGAATGATCGTCCCTCAATGATCATCACGGCGCCTGTCCATAATTTCGCAGGGACGTTTATTGGTGTGATTGCCCTGGAAGTCGATATGACTCCCATATACAAATTCCTTCAAAACCGGATGGGTCTGGGAAAAACAGGAGAGGCACTCATCGGTAGAAAAATCGGAGAGAGGGTGCTTTTCCTCAGCCCGCTTCGTCATCACCAGGAAGCGATTTTGCAGGAGATGGTGACGCTCGGAGATGAAACGGCCTTCCCTATTCAGGAAGCCGTGCAGGGACGTGATGGGAAGGGTTTATCAAGAGATTACCGGGATGAGGACGTGATTGCCGGATGGCGACATCTCCCTTCTGTCAATTGGGGCATGGTTGCAAAAATTGATAAGGAAGAGGCGTTCCTGCCGATAAAAAGGCTGCAAATGCTTCTGATCATCCTGAGCATCTGTACGCTTTTTCTGGGCGGCGGAGTGGCATTCTTTATTTCTAAATCAATCTCAAAGCCGATTCGCACCCTCCAAAAAGGGATGGAGCAGGTTGGCAAGGGGCATCTGGGATTTAAGGTCGGAACCGATTCCCAGGATGAAATCGGACAATTATCCCGGTCCTTTGATCAAATGGTCGGCGATTTAAAAACCCTGAATCTGACTCTGGAAAAACGCGCCGATGAGCTTGCGCGATCCAATGAGGACCTGGAACAGTTTACGTCCATTGCGTCTCATGATCTTCAGGAGCCTTTAAGAAAAATGCGTTCTTTCTCAAGTATCCTGAAAGAAGATTATCGTGGGGTGCTGGATGAAGACGGCGTGG
>JBHHWW010000203.1:0-1919 GCA_046756725.1 Nitrospiria bacterium
CTAGGCGTGCCCACCGAATCACAGAAAAGATACATGGACTTTGAAAGTTTCTGTCGAATTGCACCGGGCGAATCTTTAAAGGTAATTGAAAGAATACCAAATAGAAGAACCAAGACTATATAGAGTGTAATAGCCAGCCAAAAAAAATGGTCGAAACTAATAGAATGCTCTAATGTCCAAATGTTGACAGCCAGAAGGCTTATTATAGCTGCAACTGCATAAGAGATAGCATCTGCAGGCTTAGTACACTGTAACATTATTAGATATACTCATATCGTGAGTAGGTCTCCGGTATATGTCCAGCGAAATGGTTTGGCTTTTTTGTTATACAATTCTATAAACTCAAGGGTCTTCGTTACAAGGTCTTCTTTTGAACTGAAGACGCCTCGTTTGATTATCTTGCGCCCGTAGATGCTAAACCATAACTCTATTTGGTTGAGCCATGATGCATGCGTTGGCGTAAAATGTATATGATAGTTCCGATGCCGTGTGAGCCAATCCTTTACGTTCGAGTGTTTGTGAACACTTAGATTGTCCACTATCAAATGTATCTCTTTGTTGGATCCATATTGAAGGTCGATTTCTTCAAGGAAATCTACGAATTCCTTATTGGTGTGGCGTTCATAGCACTTGCCCACGACCTCTCCGTAGTGAACGGCCAGCGAGGCTATGAGCGATACGGTTCCATGCCTTTTATACTCAAACTCCATTTTCTCAGGACTATCCTTCTTCGGGGGTTTGTTTGGGTGCTTTCTGCCAAGCGCCTGTAACCCTGTCTTCTCGTCTACGCTGACGACTAAGGCATTCTCTGGTGGATTCAAATAGAGACCAACAATCTCTGTCTGTTTGGCCTCGAAGTCCGGGTCCGTACTGTTTAACCAGTATTTACACAGGTGAGGTTTTATCTTCTCGGCGGACAGGACCCTCTGGATGGTCATATGACTTACCTTTATTCCCTGCTCAGAGAAGTGTTGTGCAAGCTCTCGTGTACTCCAGTGTGTGATTGTCTCAGGCGGACGGCAGGCATCTGTTGCTATCTTTAATCTTACCTCTGCACCGTGAGTCCTTGGTTTTCCTGGCCTATGCTCATCCTTCAGGCCATCGAGCCGGTCCTTACAAAACCGCTTACGCCATTTTACCACTGTATTCTTAGAGGTGTTGAGTTCCTTCATAATTGCCTCAGTCGAGAGCCTTTTCTCTGCCAACAACACGATCCTTGCCCTCAACGCCCAGTGTTGAGGCGAAGTCGATTTACGAATAATACGACTAAGTTCTACCCTTTCCTCATTTGAAAGGGACATCTCTGGCAGCGGTTTAGACATAATACCTCCCTCCCTCCTTCGTTTTTGAAGGCATTATATCAAATTGCACACGAATAGTCTAATAAATAATGTTACGCTGTACTAGTATCGCCTCAGACCTCTATGCCGCAGGGCTAATTTTTTACGAACTTCTTACCGGAGAACTCCCCTTTGAAAGTATAGATCAAATGATGGAGGCGGACGGCAAGTTCCCCATAAAACCATCGGAACATAAGCCCGACCTGCCCAAGGGCGTTGACGAATGGCTCCAGAATTTCTGCGAGTTTGACCAGGAGGATCGTTATAACAGCGCGGCCATTGTACAAAAGAAACTCGACGAATTGATTCTGCCCGAAGCCAAGGATGAGTCTGTCGTCGCTCCGACCACACAACAGATTACAGATGACCTGACTAATCTGCCACAGGATTTTATCCTGGCCGACCGCTTCCGTATCCAGAAAAAGCTCGGCAGCGGTGGCTTCTGTGTGGCCTACAAGGTATTCGATTCATTTGGCGACGTGGTCCGGGTGATTAAGCTGGTGATCAAAGACAGACGTAGCGTTTATGAACGTCTTCGCCGGGAATACAAGACTCTCACCAATCTTCCCGACCACCCTC
>JBHHWW010000204.1:0-1916 GCA_046756725.1 Nitrospiria bacterium
AATGTACAAAGGTTATTTTTGAGAATGATGAGGGGATGATGAGAATTTGATTAGATTAAAAATGATGCTGGAAAGTCAGGTAGGCAGATTTATGGAGAAGACACTTCCCATATTGATCGTACTTTCTACCTCAACACTGCCACCGTGGGCCAGGGAAATATGTTTGACAATAGAGAGGCCAAGGCCCGTGCCTCCCATTTCCCGGCTTCGTGCTTTATCGACACGATAAAAGCGCTCAAAAAGTCGAGGTAAATGCGCCTTGGCAATGCCTGAACCCTGGTCTGAAACAGTAATCGTAACACCCTTGTCTGTTGGATTAACATTTAGGATGATCGTGCTTCCGCTATTGCTGTACTTGATTGCATTGTCCAGTAGGTTCACGACAGCCTGCTCTATTAAAGGGGCATTATGTTTGACTATGCAGTCATCAGCACAATGGAGTTCAACAGCAATCTTTTTTTCAGAGACTCTACTTTGGCAAAGTGACAGTGCACTCTCCAGTGTCGGTTTTATTTTTTGATGACTGAGCTTGATTTCTTTGTCTTCACCTTCCTTTTCAAGCCGGGACAGCGTCAATAAATCCTCAAGAATCGCTCCTAAGCGAGCCGCCTGCCTATGGATAATTTGGATAAACTCATCTTTCTCTTGTTGATTACTCACTGAAGGATTGAGAAGCGTTTCAGCAAAACCTTGGATTGTCGTCAGAGGTGTCCTCAATTCATGTGAGACATTGGCGACAAATTCTTTCCGATGAACCTCAAGCTGCTTTAACTTTGTGATGTCGTTGATCACAACAACAATGCCACATTTCTTTTTCTGGATATCTAGCAGCGGGGCGGATTGAATAAAAAGAGAAGGTGCTTTTTTTTGTTTAGTTTCTATTTCTTTCTCTACCGGTCCCCCTTTCTTTAATGACATCAGGACGATCTTTTGTAACTCTGCATTTCGGATAACTTCCTGAACAGTCATGCCGTGAACCTCTGTTTTTTCAATACCAAGAATCTGATAGGCTGCGGCATTGATACGTAAAATACGTTCATTTGTATCGATGGCGATTACGCCTTCCAGCATGCTGGAAAAAACGGCTTCCTGTTCATTTCGTTGATTGAGCACGGTTTCAATCCTTTGATTCAATTGAATTGCGATTTCATTAATGGCCTGAGCGAGCAAAACCAGTTCCGAAGGATCGGAAGGGTTGAGTTGCACCCGGCTGGAAAAATCGCCTTGTGCGATAAGCTGTGCTTGTATTTTCATCAATTCGAGTGGTTGGCTCAAGGTTTTCGAGACCCACCAACTTGAAATGGCTATGAGGATGATGAACAGAGAAAACCCAATCGAAATTTTAGTGTAAATACCCCAAAGGGCCTCTTGAATCGCTATTAAAGGCGTTGATGTGCGGATGATGCCCAGCACTGTTTCAGTCGCTTTGATCGGCATCGCAAAATACATGGACTCTTTTTTTAAGGTATAGCCATATCGTACAGAAATGCCACGCCCCGACTGCAAGGCATCTAAAATTTCAGGACGCTCCCGATGGTTGTCCATATTCAGCGGGTTTTTCTTGTTGTCCCCAATGACTTTGCCCGAAGGTAAAATGATTGTGATACGGGTATTTGAATCCTCTCCCAACTTTTCAGCACGATCTTGAATCTCTTCAAATTTTTCATCTTGAATCAGGTGGGCAAATTCTTCTTTGATGAGCTTTGCTCGAACTTCAAGGTCGAGTTCCCGCTGCTGGTAGTGAAAAGTCTTGAAAGACAAACAGGCAATTATGGTGACGGCAAGCAGGGAGACAAATGAAATTAAAACAAAGGAAGGGTAGAGTTTCCAAAAAAGAGGGCGGCGCTTCATGTTCACTCCCTAAAGCGGTAGCCAATGCCCCGCACAGTTTATATATCCTCAGCCATTGAAGAAAG
>JBHHWW010000205.1:0-1908 GCA_046756725.1 Nitrospiria bacterium
TATTCCCTTAAGTTATTTAAATGTTGAATATTGTTTTAATGTAATAGTTTTAGGTTCGATTTGCAAGAGACTTCTCGTGGAGGGGTATAAGCCAGATTGGCGGCACAACCTCAAGCTTCAATAGTCCTGCCTTTTTCCAGAGAGACTATGCAGCCGAATGACTTTATTTTCTAATTTTTTAAGATGGCAAGGAGGCCGTGCCCACATCCAATAAGCTTCTGAGGTTAGCTTCAAAACTCGGAGAGAACCTTAGTATTCCGAACCATTTCTAAGGTGCTCAGCTTCAAACTAATAATTTCAAAAGGCCCAACATCCAATTCAAGCGTACTATCATCAATCCCAACTTCTTTTTCCTCGATTTCAAGGAGATTAACCAGCATCACTTTTCTTATTTGAGTTGGAACTTTTAGTACACCACGACATTTTTCTCCTTTGGCTTCAAAGAATCTGAGGATAATCGCATCGTCGTCCTCAGCATTTTTTAAGGCTGATATGATTAAGTTATCTGGTGTTAAGCTGAAACTTTCATACTTTTTATTGACAGACGAGTTTATCTGAACTGGCAAAAGCGATTGTTCAAACTTGACTGCCGACTTATAAATGCCCGCCTCCCGCCAATCACCCTGATAGGGATATATTGAATATTTGTAGCTGTGTTCTCCAACTTCTAATGCGCCCGGAGTCGGAATGAGAGGCCCGCTTATGCCATCCGCCGATAGCACCGAAACACTTCGCAGCAAAGTGTAGTAGATCTCGCCGGCCCGAATTTCGTTCACCGGCACCCCCAGCGTCATAAAAGCAACTCCCCTACCTCCTTCCTGTGCGGTCACCCAGTCGGGGGCAGGCACATTAACACCCTCTTCAAATATTTTTTGTGGCGGTATTTCAAGAGCGCCGAATTGCGTCTGACGCCAATACTCAGGGGTTATCATACAGGTATCAAATTTCAGCCGAATACGAACATGTGTCTGATGCAAGTTCAGGTAGGTCTCAAAATCTATTCTTGGGAGGTCTTCGTAAACTGTTACCTTTTTCACCAGGTCGAGGGTCTTTTGCCGGTACAACAGCGTGCCAAACTTCTCCGTCAAATAGTATGGCCAGCGCAGGCAATAAAATGCGCTCTTGAAGGTTATGGTCGTTTTCAACGGTCCTCTATCGATGGAAAGCCCTTCTGGCTTAACGACTCCAAAACGGATGCCTTTTCCGCTTTCGGAACCGATGTATTCGTCCAACTGATGTCTGTGGAAATACAGGTCTCCGAGCTCTTGATCGATAATAATCTCGTTTCCTTCAAGAAGTTTAACACCGTTTTTGGCAAAGACTTGCAAAATACCTGATTTTTCATCTATTTTGAGGTTAAAGAATTTTGTTAGGACTTCATTTTCATCGACTTCTATTTTGCTTTCGAATGTCTTCTTCTTTTTGCATATTTGAAAAACCTGGTGGTTCATCGGGCGTTCAGTTGCGATAAAACCGATTTTTATTTTGGAAATGCTGCCATCTTTACGCCGCTTTATCTCAAGGGTTTCACTAGCGATTTCCTTTCCATGTAGCATCATTCCCGGTTCATCATACCATCCGTTTTCCAATTTTAGTTCTGCCTCGACCCAATCCGTGACCGTCCAGGTATAGGGATTAAAAACGGCTACACATACCTCGTCGCCGTTTTCCTTTTCTTTTACAATGGCCTGCGCTGATTCCGAAATCAGAGAACGGGATAGTCTTCGGATATCGTCAACGTATTGCCATGCCTCCTCATAAATTTCATCGATGCCACAGCTCGGCAGCACATCATGGTTAGCTAAAAAAAGCATTTCCTTCCACATTTTGGTTAGGGTTTCCATTGGATAGGGCTTTCCTTCCAGCATGGCCAACGTGGCTAACTTTTCCGCCAACAGCAACATGCGT
>JBHHWW010000206.1:0-1907 GCA_046756725.1 Nitrospiria bacterium
AATCCTTTTTTCCTTCTCCTCGATAACCCCCTTTTGACTGCCTGTCTCTTCCGTCAGAGCAGTGATCCGATCGTCTTTTTGGCTGATTAAATGCTCTAAATGTGCCTGATGGTTGGCAAACTCACTGATTTTCTTTTCCAACTCGGCAATGGTTCTTTCCCTCTTCCCGGTCTGCCCGATCAGATCGTGAATATGGGCTTCTTTATCCGCAAGTATCCTCTCCAAATTTCCAGACGTTTGCTGAACGAACTTATATTCATTCTCAAGTTTTGTCAGTGCAGATTGCAACTGAGCCATTTTTTGCTCATCGTGAAATTGCTCAAGCAGTTTCGAAAACCTGCTTATATTCTCTGAAATCGAGTCTTCAATTTTGCCGTCAGGGGTTGCGGCCGCGAATCCTTGGTTGGTCAAAGCACGGAGACCGATATAAAACAATTTATGCTGTGCAATGAGGCTGTTGTCATTTAGAAGTTCGAGAGTCTCGCTTTTATGATGCTTTAATTTTTTAGAAATCGCCTTATGCAGAGCAGATGGCTTATCAGGTACCCTGAGGCCACAGAAAGCAGCAAGCCGCTTGACCTGAAGCGAGGCATCTTTAAAAAAATCTTCATAGAAAACAAACATGCGGGGACAGCCTTCAGTATCCTGAATGGCCGTATGCATGTAATGATGCCACAAATAAACACCTCTATCGATGTGCATTTTATCGCGCTGAAGCAGAGACTTGGCAACTTCAACAGGGCTGCGGATGCAAATCACAAAGCGCAAATTGGGGATAAGCGACTTCCAGAATGGCAGCAGAATGGTGGCTCTCGGGTCCTTCCAACCCCAACGCTGGCTGGTCGAAAAACTTTTGATAAGTTTCCTTGCCTCCTCGAATATGGGTGCTAAAGAGGCCGCTTGCTTCCATCCTTTATTAAAAGGGGGAGGATTATCCCACGATCCGCCCAAGAAGTTCAGCAAGGCATCATCAATTTTATAGGTGAAGTCCTTATTTTCAAAATATCCGAGGGGATTGCTTTCATTTGGCTCCAGGAAGTGCTCAGGGGGACCTATATCCAAACCACAAAGATTGAGAAGACGAGCTACCATGGATGTCCCGCTGCGATGCATTCCAATAATACAGATTACATCACTTTCGCCTTCATTTTTCGCTGTCTGCTTTTGAAGAGTAGACTTCCGCACAGATGACTTTCCATTGGAAGAACTGGTTTTTGAGGCTTCGTTGGCGGGTGCTTTTAGCGCGTTTTTCTTTTTGCCAGTTTTTTTATTCTTGTCATCTTTCATAACATTTCTCATCACCCTTAAGAAATAGTTTTGCAATCAATAATTTAAACGAAGAACAAACGCTTAATTTTGAACCTGGGATAATCTGGCACAAATTTGACGAGGCATTGATGATACCCCTGTCAATCCGCTTCATGGCGCAGGGTATTGTAAACAAAATTAGGTTCTTCTAAAAAAGAGTTGCAGAAATTTTACTTAAACTAAGACTTTATAATTTTATAAGAAAGAAATAATAATCTTAAATTCAACACTGTAATGATGAAAACACCAAAGATTGTCAGAGGGCTTTACAAGTATTTTTCAATTTGGGATACAAACGGCTGTCAATTTTCATTTAAAAATCTTGTTTGTCTCTTGCGTTTTCAGGCTATTCAGTATCCTCTGGTGTTCAAATTTCCTTAAATCACAAGAACTAATTCTCTAAGATGAACCTCAAATTTCCTTGAATTGTTACCTTACCAACTGTAATTTATACGCGCAGAATAATACACATGCGTAAGACGACTTCTTCTTGTAATGCCATACGCATCATGCAGATTTTTCAAAAAAATGCTCTGCCGCGCTGTACTGAAAACGACCAAGATGCGAGCAATGGATTTCTGATTGAACTCGGTGCAACT
>JBHHWW010000207.1:0-1905 GCA_046756725.1 Nitrospiria bacterium
AATTAGAGGAATCCATCGACCTCATCATTCCCAGGGGCGGAGAAGGCCTGATTCGTACAGTGACGGAACATGCAAAGATGCCGGTAATGAAGCATGACAAGGGCGTCTGCCACACCTTTGTCGATGCCTCTGCCAATCTGGAAATGGCTGAAGAAATTTCACTCAATGCAAAGATCCAGCGACCGGCAACTTGTAATGCCATGGAAACGCTCTTGGTACATCAGGACATCGCCCCTGTTTTTCTTCCTCGCATCGCCAAAAATTTATTAGCGGCTGGAGTGATAATCCGGGCTTGCAAGAGGACAAAGGGCATTTTGAAGGGTGTTGGTGGAAACATTACTTTAACTGAAGAAGCAGATTGGAAGGCTGAGTATCTTGACCTGATCCTGGCAATCAAGGTAGTTGATTCCCTCGAAGCGGCTATGAAGCATATCGCAACGTATGGATCAGAGCACTCTGAGGCAATTATTACGCGGGATCATCCGAATGCAATGCGTTTTATGAATGAGGTTGACGCCTCCGCAGTCTTCATCAACAGTTCAACGCGCTTTAACGATGGATATCAGTTGGGACTTGGTGCGGAAATGGGGATTTCGACCAGTCGTATTCATGCGCGAGGACCGATGGGTCTTGAGGCGCTTACTTGTAATAAGTTCATCGTTCTCGGAGACGGACAGACCAGGGAATAGGGCTCATGTGTTTAAGCACCGCTTCGATCCGCTTTTATTCCATATGAAATAAATCAGTTTCACATCTAACTCAACTTCCGCAACTTACAACTTAAGGGATATAAAACCCCTCCGGGAAAAAAGACCGAGTCATCAGTAATCCCGGTTCATCCCCACGCATGTGGGGAACGCTTTCCAGGACCCTTCGCCAGAAATGCGCGAACAAGGTTACTTTAGAAAAATCAACCTGAAAGCGTGACCAGAAACATTGTCATGGGAAAACCTCCCTGTTCGAGGAGAGGGGGTTAGACTATAACTAATTAAAATTACTTAGGAATGACTGGAGGCGGCGACCCCTGAGTGACAGTTTTGAAGTGTTTTAATGAATTATGGCTCTTTTATGGTCATTTTGTTGTGACTGAGTGCGATTGGCTTGTATCAGCAATCGTGACGAAAAAATAATCCGCTCAAGCATGAAATAGGACCCCCTTGAATCTCCGATATCCAGTTTCCAAATTGAGGAAGAGGGTTGATTGAGAATGAATGCTCCAATGACAAGCTTCTTGACAGTTCCTACAGAGGTGTTATAGCATCTGAAAATATTCAAATCTCCTTACGTGAAGGAGCCCACAATTTAAGTGACGGCAGGTTACAGTGCGGTAATTGTCGCCCGTTGGCAAAGTTGCCATATCCTAAAGCATCAGGGTATGGCATTTTTTTTGTAATTTTCAGGGGAATAAGCATGGTAAAAATAAAAATAGTCCACGTGTTTGATGAAGATATGGCCATCCGAGAAATGTTATGGAACGTATTTAAACCACTAGGTTATCTAATTCATTGTCATCCAAACCCCGGTTCGTGTCCAGGAACTTTTTACGCCAAGCTTGATTGTAAGTCAGGACGCGCCTGTGGTGAGTTTATACTCGCCAGTGTCGATGACCCCGGCATTTCCAGATTTGAAATTATAAAAAATCAAATTATCAAAAAAAAGTGTAAGGTGAGGAATATTGGTCTTATGTCTATAACCTGGTCGAACACTGATTTAGAGGTTGCCCAAGACCTGGGTTGTGAGCCATTCTTGAAGCCATTCACGGCGGAAGCAATTAATTCATGGATTGAAAGTTGTAAAAAGAAGCCTTTTCAGTTTGCCACAGACGAAATGTCTGAGTGTGCCGTACTTCAGCTGTGAAACAGAAAGCCCCTTGAACCTCGCACATCCAAGAGGCTTTCTTGTCTC
>JBHHWW010000208.1:0-1900 GCA_046756725.1 Nitrospiria bacterium
TTTTTCCAGTCAGATCTCCGCCCAACAAAACGATTCAATCGCTTGAGTTTTCCTCGCATATTCATGGTATTAACTTTCTTAACTTTAACACCCAATATCTCTTCAATCGCCTTTGAAACCTCAAGACGATTAGCTGCTCGATTTACAACAAAGGAAACTTTGTTCTTTTCGTCACGGAGAATAGTGCTTTTTTCCGTCAATAATGGACGAATAATGAGATCATAACGATTCATTCTTTCCCCACATTTCAACCAATCTAGAAATTTCGCGTTTCGTCATTACGATGACATCACTGCGTAAAACACCGTAAACATCCAAACTCCGAACCTCTACTATCTTAATATTGCGAATATTTCGACTTACCCGGTCCAAAAGATCTTCTTTTTGGGCAGTGACGATCAGTATCTGCCCATCAATATTCAAGGTTTTTATCAAGTGAACCATTGAACGAGTCTTCGATTCAGGAAAAACCCATTCATCCAAAACGACAAGAGAGCCAGAGTGAACTTTAGAAGATAATGCGCCCAATAGGGCCTTCCGTATCTTCTTCTTTGGCATCGAGTACCTATAGCTTCTGGGAGAAGGGCCAAACACAGTCCCTCCTCCGCGCCATAAAGGAGAACGTGAAGACCCTGCTCGAGCTCTTCCAGTCCCTTTTTGCCGCCACGGTTTTTTTCCACCACCACGCACCAAGCCTTTTTCTTTTGTTGCTGCTAAACCCAATCTCGCGGAAGCACGCTGCATACAAACCACTTCATGCAATAAAGAAGGATTCACTTCTACACCAAAAACGCCGTCATCCAACTCGACGACACCTGTCTTCTCGTTATAATGGTTCACAACTGAAATTTCAGACATTAGTTACTCTATCATTTAGGGGGCGCTTCACCGATTTTTGAATTAAAACAAGACCATTTACACTGCCTGGAACAGCTCCTTTCACAAACATTAGATTTTCAGAGGGACGAATATCCACGACCAAAAGAGATTGAATCGTCGACCGATTATTTCCCATATGACCTGGCATCCCTTTGTTCTTCCAAACACGAGAGGGATTTGAACCATGACCGATCGAGCCAGTACGCCGATGTGATTTCGACCCATGAGAGGCAGGACCTCCGGCATAATTATGCCGCTTCACAACCCCCTGAAAGCCCTTTCCCTTTGAGACTCCTGTAACATCAACATAGCTCCCAGGATCAAATAAATCGACAGATAGCGTCATTCCAATTGTAAGCGCCTCTAGACTTCCTGAAAACTCTCTTATAAATCGTGCGGGAGGAAGGCCAGCTTTTTTGTAGTGCCCAAGAAGCGGCCTTGAAACGCGGTGACTTTTCATCTCTCCGATTGAAAGCTGCACGCCCTTATAACCATCTTGTTCCAGTGTTTTCAATTGCACAACTCTGCATGGACCGACTTCTAATACTGTCACAGGAACCAAAAAACCATCGCCCGAAAAAACCTGTGTCATGCCCAACTTGTAACCCATCAACCCGTTAACCATAAAAAATCCTTACCTAAAGCTTAATTTCTACATTAACTCCCGCAGAGAGGTTCAACTTCATCAGTGCATCAACCGTCTCCGGAGTTGGGTCAACGATATCAATTAACCGTTTATGAGTTCGAACCTCAAACTGCTCCCTAGACTTTTTATCAACATGAGGAGATCTCAAAACTGTATATTTACTAATTTTTGTAGGTAAGGGGATCGGACCAAATATTTTCGCTCCAGTTCTCATCACCGTCGTAACAATCTCACCCACTGACTGGTCAAGAACGCGATAATCATACCCTTTTAAACGTATGCGAATTTTTTGATTCAAAAAAAATACCTCTTAAAAAAATCAAACAAAAAGCTGCTTACTTAATCACTTCAGAAATGACACCGGCGCCAACCGTA
>JBHHWW010000209.1:0-1893 GCA_046756725.1 Nitrospiria bacterium
CCTTTTTATCGACAAGCTTTTTTAATACAACCTTAGACCGAAAGACGCTTTCTTCCCTTGGCCCTTCGCCTGTTAATAACCTTTCTCCCATTTGCTGTTTCCATTCGCTTTAAGAAACCATGGGTCCTTTTTCTCTTTAACTTACTCGGCTGACGAAACGTAATCGACACTATAAACTCCTCTCTTTGGACAGACCCTCCATATTCTTAAATTTTTATCCTATTGTCAAGTACAAGACCAAGTACTGTAGGGAGTTAATAATGTGTCCGGTTTTTAGCACATAAAGTGTCCGGTCTATTCTGTTTCTTGAAAGGAGGCGGAATGAGACGGACTTTATGGCTGGAGACGACACGAATGAACAGATTTGAGGAGGCTTATAGCAGTTGGAAAAAGCATCGATTAACACAAGGGGAAGCGGCAGATCTTCTAGGGATGAGTGAGAGAAACTTTCGGAGGGATATCCAACGATACGATGAATTATGAGGCCAATAAAAAGCGGACAACGCTATTTGATTTTAACAGTACACATCCAACAAATTCTCAGGTGCAAAAAGTCCTTGAGACATGAGAAGCGAAAACGTTATACTTTATAGCTTAGCCTAAAAAAGGCCGACGCCTATTGCAAGCTTGCTGGATAGACTATCAATCGACAAGGACGCTTTTGTGTCGGCAACTGATTGATTCGTTGAAGCTTTCCTGAAAATTTGGAATGAACCCGAATACGATCCAAAAAAAAGATCGTGTTCTTTGTATAAAGGAGCGCATCATGGCATTACGATTGGGAGATGAAGCGCCGGATTTTTCGGCGGAAACGACCGAAGGAAAGATTAATTTTCACGAATGGCTGGGCGATGCTTGGGGGATTCTCTTTTCGCACCCCAAAGATTTTACCCCTGTCTGCACCACTGAGTTGGGTACGGTGGCCAAAATTTTGCCCGAACTCCAAAAACGAAATGTAAAAGTGTTGGCTGTCAGTGTAGACCCATTGGACGATCACATTGGATGGATTAAAGACATCAACGAAACCCAGAATACAACGGTGAGTTATCCGATCATTGCCGACCCCGAAAAAAACGTGGCCGCCCTTTATGACATGATTCACCCCAATGCGCTGGACAACATGACCGTCCGCTCGGTCTTTGTTATCGGTCCCGATAAAAAAATCAAATTGACCTTGACCTATCCGGCCTCCGCGGGTCGGAACTTCGACGAGATACTGCGTGTGGTCGATTCGCTACAACTAACGGCAAAGTTTTCAGTCGCGACCCCGGCAAATTGGAAGGATGGCGATGACGTGATTATTGCCCCTGCTGTAAGCGATGACAAGATCCCTTCGAAGTTCCCAAAGGGACACACAGTGGTTAAACCCTATCTAAGATATACACCTCAACCCAATAAATAACGCACTTCCAAAATCCTCTGACCGGGAGCCGTTCGGTGATGGCTTCCGGTTAAGAACTATCTTCTTCCCTCCACACACTTTTCTATCGACGATTTATTTTTGACGTTCTTCTTTCCGTAGCATAGATGCCAATCGGTTCTCCTCAAAAAATGCTTGAGGAGAGTGATCGGTACTTTTAGAGGAGGTCCCTTCAACACCCCAGCCCCTAGAACCGATCCATGATCTATATCGCCAAAAATCAGAATCAACCATTGTATATGCACAAGATATAAGAAAATGATAGAATAGTAGTATTTACATGCAAGAGTCCCAATTTATCGCCTCAGCAAAAGATATTTTAGCCATTCGAGAATCAGAAATGAGTCAAATAAACAATGCCGACGAATTGGATGTAAAGGGAGCCAAAATACTCGTTGTCGAGGACAACCCTGCTTCTATGGCGTTATTGAAAGAAGTGTTGAAGATAGAGGGTTATAAAAATGTGGTTTGTA
>JBHHWW010000210.1:0-1864 GCA_046756725.1 Nitrospiria bacterium
ACGGCTGTGAACCGGAGATGTGAAAGAAATATAATTACTTCAACAAAAGGACGTTTTAATGACAGCTTTAATGGATATCGAAGTCGCGCTGGTAAAATTTAAACAAAAGGGTGGTGGTCCTTACCCGATTGGTGAGGGAAAGCCCACCAAGAATGGCACGGGGTTCGCTTTGGAAGTTTATCCCGGCCAGCAAATTCGAGGGAATTTTTATTTGTTCCCGAAGGACCAAAAAGGAGGTCTTCCTGAAAAAGAACCGGAGTATAAATCCGCCGCTGACGAGTACGGTCTATGAAATGGAGAACCCGATAAAGATTATCTGGACTGATTTTGCAAATCACAGGAATTTATCTGCGGTAGTAAGGAGTTGCGTTGACAGTTGGCCTCCCGGTTAAGAATGTTCGATTATACTACGCGGCTTCTTTTTCCTCCTCTGAGTTTTCAAAAACGTATTGTTGATAAAGAGGCCTTCCGTCCTGGAAGGTCTGCATGGGCGTTCTTCCCTGACAATGTTTTCCCTGATTAGTTCTCTCGTTATTGTAATAATACATAAATTCATCCAGATCCTTTTGGATGTCTTCAATAGATTGGTAGAGTTTTTTTCTGAAAGCGACCTTGTAGAACTCGTTCTGGATGGTTTGGTTGAGACGCTCGGTGGAGCCATTGGTCTGCGGATGGCGCACCTTTGTCCTAGAGTGTTCAATGCCGTTCAGATGAAGGAAGAGTTGGTAAGGATGGGTTTCGATTCGTCCACAGTACTCGGTGCCACGATCCGTTAGAATGCGAAGCAGAGCCATATTCTGAGCATCGAAGAAGGGAAGAACCTTGTTGTTGAGGAAGTCGGCGGCCACCAGTGCGGTTTTGTCCGCATACACTTTGGCGAAGCCGACGTTGGAATGGGTATCAATCGCCGTTTGCTGGTAAATTTTACCAACGCCCTTGATGTATCCGATATAGCAGGTATCCTGGCCGAGAAGAAAGCCCGGATGTGGCGTTTCGATTTCGCCATGGGCTTCTTTTTCTTCCTTGGCCTGTTCCAGAGCCTGAACCTGAGATTCGGTGAGAATGCCTTCGTTTTCAGTGGCCCATTTCTCCAGTCGTTTCAAACGGAGGCTGGCGATTTGAAGGTTATGACGCAACCAGATACTTCGAACGCCGCCGTCGCTGATTTGAATTCCCTGTTTCTTCAGCTCGTTGGCGACCCGCATTTGGCCCTGGGTGGGAAACTCCAGAGAATAGTCCAAAACCCTCTGTTCAATCTCGGGAGCTACCCGATTAGCGATGCGAGGGGCCTTCCGGGACTTTTCAAGGAGTCCCTCCAGGCCCTCTTCTTCAATAGCCGATTTGATATCGTAATAGTGACGCCGGCTGACCCCCAACTTTCGGCAGGCTTCCGAGATATTGCCCAGGGTCTCACCCAGCTCTAGAATGTTCAACTTCCTTGCGATAAGATATTGGGACTGAGTCATGGTTTTCTCCTTTTTAAGATTAAAGTTGCGACAACTTATCTTAACCGGAAAACCATGGCTCTTTCACTTTGAAAGGCCTAATTCTGTAAACGCTTTTCGTTACTAACCCAGATAAATACTCTTCGTCTCTCGGACTAATGGGACCCTTAGAATTCCACAGATCTTCAATGGCGGGTGTATCCCCTTGCAAATTCCGTTGATATTCCTGGAGCTTGTTGCATACCAACTCATGGAGATCATGAATTGAGTTTACAAGATGGGTCTTACTTTTCTTTTTATATAGCTCTTTTATATCTTCAAAAGAAAGTGTGCAAACTTTCGCCGCTTGTTCATTTTCTCTTGCGTCGATAATGCAACTTTCTAACCAGTCATTTTCTGGAAACTGCTTATAAAGTTTC
>JBHHWW010000211.1:0-1856 GCA_046756725.1 Nitrospiria bacterium
AGCATCCTAAAATCGCCTATGCAGCATAACTCTATATTTAATTGCTGGGTTAATATCACACTAAATTTCATGAGTATAAGTTTCTGCTGAATTATCTTAAAGGATACATTCTTGAATCACTCACATCTGCATTTTAGACTCAACAGCTTTGGGAGAGTGATGCTAGATCTGTAAAGTTATTTGCATAGTGAATGATAACAATCAGGAATAAAGATGGCATTTAAGGATTTGCGTCAATTTATTACTTTTCTTGAGGAAAAAGGAGCGCTTGTTCGAATCAAGAAAGAGATTGATCCTCACTTGGAGATGACTGAAATTTATGACCGCCTGGTTAAAAAAGGCGGTCCGGCGATTCTTTTTGAAAATGTAAAAGGGTCTGACATGCCGGTTTTAATCAATCTCTACGGAACGGTCGAACGTGTGGCCCTGGGTTTGGATACGGATGAAAAAGGCTTGCTGGAGATTGGGGAATTTCTGGCCTTTCTTCAGCATCCGGAACCACCCAAAGGGTTTGTCGATGCAGTGAAGCACCTTCCCTTTTACGCTCGGATTCTTCATCTCTCTCCTAAAAAAGTGACCCATGCACCTTGCCAGGAAATTGTTCTGACGGAGGATCAGATTGATCTGGATCAGCTTCCCATTCTCCATTGTTGGCCGGATGATGCGGCGCCGCTCATCACCTGGCCGCTTGTCATCACAAAACCACCACCCGAAAAAGAAGGTAAGTTCAATGTCGGAATTTATCGTATGCAAAAAATCGATAAAACCCGGACGATTATGAGATGGCTGGATCACCGTGGCGGGGCAAAGCATTATCGGGAATGGATGAAGGAAGGGACGCCGATGCCGGTCGCCGTGGCCTTGGGTTGCGATCCGGCGACGACTATTGCTGCGGTGACCCCGGTTCCTGATCAAATTGGAGAATTCCACTTTGCAGGACTTCTGAGAAAAAAACAGGTGGAACTGGTTCGGTGTAAAACTGTGGACCTGGAAGTCCCGTCAACCAGTGAAGTTATTATTGAAGGCGAGATTTATCCCGATGAAATCATGGATGAAGGGCCGCACGGGGATCATACCGGATTCTACAACTCGGTTGAACCTTTTCCAATTTTTCGGGTGAAGTGCATTACGCATCGAAAAAATCCGATTTACCTGACGACGACCACGGGTCGCCCACCCAGAGAAGACGCTATCATCGGGCTGGCGCTCAATCAAATTTTTCTGCCTCTACTGAAGCAGCATTTTCCGGAAATTATTGACTTTCATCTTCCGATGGAAACCTGTTCCTACCGTGTTGCCGTGATCTCCATTAAAAAGGACTATCCCGGCCATGCCAAACGTGTGATGATGGGGATCTGGGGTTTCCTTAAACAATTTCTTTATGTTAAATTGATCATCGTCGTCGATCCCGAAATCGACATTCGAAACTGGAATGATGTGATGTGGGCCATTTCTACCCAGATTGATCCGGCAAGAGACACTTTTACAATCGAACAGACACCGATTGATTATCTTGACTTCGCCTCTCCAAAATCGGGGCTTGGCTCAAAAATGGGCATTGATGCGACGACCAAAATGCCGCCCGAAACAGATCGTGAATGGGGAAAGCCCATGTCGATGGACCCTGAAGTTATCACAAAAATTGATCAACTATGGGACGAATTAGGGATTGGTTAATGAAACCGAAAGCCACGATTTTATCGGTCGCTCTACTTTCCTTTTTTTCTGTATTGCCATTTTTTAAAACGAATGCATTGCCTTCCCTTGGTTCTGCCACGAACAGTCCGTCTTTGCCACATGTCACCCAAGAACATCCGACTGGGGAGCGACTCCTACTCGATGGCAGTTGTTTGCAT
>JBHHWW010000212.1:0-1852 GCA_046756725.1 Nitrospiria bacterium
TAAGGGACAATGTTTTTTATGCTATCCCCTGTTTTTCGACGAACGATATCCAGCTCATAGGATTTTTGTAGATTAAGCCAAAAATCCGGAGTTGTTCCAAAAAACTGCCCAAGGCGCAAGGCCGTATCCGCAGTAAGACTCCGATCCCCATTAATAATTTGGTACATACGGTTCTTGGGGACACCTACTTTTTCGGCCAGGCTCGCCGCAGTAATACCAATAAATTCTAGCTCGTCAGCTAAAATTTCTCCAGGGTGGATAGGATCACCAAATTTACTCATATTTCTTACCTCAATGATAATCTACGATTTCCACATCATACGGTGCATCATCCCACTTAAAACAAATCCGCCATTGCATATTGATGCTAATGCTATATTGCCCTTGTCGATCACCACCTAAACTTTCAAAACGATTACTTGGCAACGCTTTTAAATCCTCAAGAATTTTGGCGCCGTCTAAAATCTGCAATCGCTTTTCTGCTTGCCTTGCAAATCCTGAAAACCGTTTAACATGCTTCTTGTTGAACAGCTTTTCTGTATGTTTGCACTTGAAGCTCTTAATCATGTCAATGATATCGCTAGTTACGAGTTACGTCAAGGGTTACTATAAACCATTCCTGATAAATATCAATACTTATATTCCCATTCAAAACAATCCTGTGGTTTCTCTGCTCCCGGTCTTCATTTAGGTCCTGGGCCTAAAAGAACTTGCCCCATACTAGAAAACAAGATATCATAGACACATAAGCACATAAACACAAAGGAGCAAACCATGACCCGCTGGAATCTTTCCATCCCTGAAAAGACCGACCGGGCCGTGCGGATGCATCTTGCGCGGACCGGCCTCGGCAAGAAGGGGGATCTCTCCCAATTTGTCAATGATTCGGTACGGCGCGAGATTTTCGACCGGACCGTAAAACAAGTTCAGGATCGGAACGCTCAGTACGATCAAGATGAAATCCTAGACCTGATCGGCGAGGCCGTAGAGTGGACACGTGCGGATCGTTCTTGATACCAATGTCTTGATCGGGGCGCTCATCACCAAGGGCACGCCGCCTTACCAACTTCAACAAGCCATGTTGAGCGGAAAGATCGAACTTGTGACCTCAACGCGCCAGCTTGAGGAACTCGGACGCGTCCTGAACTATGAGAAGTTGAAGCCCTATATACGCAAGGGAGAGGCTTCCGAGTTGCTTGAGATGATCGACACACGGGCGGTGATCATTGAGATGCTTCCCCAAGTTGATCTTTCACCCGATCCTGATGACAATGTAATCCTCGCAACAGGGATTGCCGGAAACGCCGATCTGATTGTATCGGGCGATAAAACCGGGATGCTGGACTTAAACAACATTAACGGTATTCCAATCGTCACCCCGCGCCAGGCCTTGCAGCGCATCGAAGCGCAAAACAAACAATCATAGATTTCCCCTCAAAAAATGCAAAAATTCAACACCGCGAAAGCAGCTCGGTCGGGCGTGTTGGATCTACCTCTATTTCTTTTTTAATAGTGAAAAAATTTTTCCGGGTGATCTAGGATGATTTGAGACAGGTTTATCTTGTTGGGTGATTCAAGACCCAAGACCAGATTATTCCTGAAGTCACGAAGAAGGTCTTGTTTCTGGTAAAACCGCTACTCTCTTTTGCCCCAGGAGCGATCTTTTTTCTTTTTTGCACCCATCTCTATGGGAAAAGAGCTGAAAAGAGCCGAGAGAGGCCTTCTTGGTCCAAAAAGTGCAATCTTTTTGCTAGTGACGGGAGCGAAAGCGACCTGGTTTTAATCTAATGAGGGTTTGAATTGAAGCCTTTGGCTGAACACCTTAAAAAAGGCCCCGCTTTGCGGGGGGCGA
>JBHHWW010000213.1:0-1833 GCA_046756725.1 Nitrospiria bacterium
CAGATTAAAGTTGAATGATATAGATTGGGACCATGGAGAAATTATTATTCATGGCAAGGGGCCTAGAAAAAATGGGTCTATCCGAGATTCCCAAAGGAATTTGAGTGGAACTTAGTAAATTAGGCTGTTTCTTTAGTCATGAATTTATAGAGGAGTCTACAAACAGAATCATAAGCCATGTGGTCCCTCTCATCTCGAGCATGACGCCATAAAGGACCTCCTTCTTCATCAATGTACTTAAACAACAAGTCTCGGACTGGAAGTTTTCGATCATTCGCTGAGTCGTCTACCCGACGCATAATCTCACCACCAAGACAGCACAGATAGCTAGCGTATTTCTTGACCGTTCCCTTCGATCGATCTCGATGAATAAGGTCCAACAAGAAAGGCTTAAACTCTTTGATCAATCTAGTTCCAACGGGGATATCAAGCTCTGGTAACCCTGCCCACTCCAGCGGCCATTCGTCTATGTCTTTGCAGTAGAGATCAAACTTCTCTTCAGGTGATAGACATTGCTTCTTGAGAGTCATAGGTCTCTCCTCCTTAACTGTTGTTGTGACTATTTCATAAGGAGGAAGCTATGAGCAACATCAAATTGCTATGCAAACTATTACGGTTGAAGGAAATGAAGATTACCTGGTTCGAGTTCAAGAAGTGGGACAAAGAACTCCATATCGGGGTGAAACCTTATAAAAACGGTTGCCGGTGCCCTCATTGCCAGAGACGATGCAAAATTGTCTCGCCCACGACTGAGACCCGGACTTGGATGGATGTGACGATTTTTGGAATGACAGTCATGCTGTATTATTCTCCAAAGGAGATTCAATGCCCCACTCATGGCAGGCTCCAAGAAGATATTCCCTGGGCTGCTGCGTATTCGCGTATCACCTACCGCTTAGAATTCCGCATCTGTGTTTTTAGTCAAATGATGACACAAAAGGCCGCTGCTAAAGTACTCAACATACCAAGCTCTACACTTTCCGACCATCTTCATCGGATTATCACCCGTACCCGGGCACAACATAAGATTCGAGGGCTTGTAACTCTCGGTGTCGATGAGATCTCATACCTTAAAGGTAAAAAATACGCGACGATTGTCTACGATTTAGACCGTTCTTGCGTTGTCTGGGTTGGCAAAGGGAAAGGACGGGAAACAATCGATCAGTTCTTTCAGAACAACCTCAGTGAGGGACAGAAGAAACGAATTAGCTGGGCGAGTTGCGATATGAGCCAATCCTACATCGGAGCCATTAAACACCATTGCCCCAACGCAACGCTAGTGATTGACCGATTCCATATCGTCAAGGCACTCAACGAAGCTGTCGACGAAGTGAGAAAAGAAGAATGGCGAAAACTCGATAAAGAGGGACGACAAAGTATCAAAGGACTTCGTTGGTTACTTTACCGACATTCCAGCAATCGTAATAAGGCCGACACTAGGTTTTTAAACTCCTTGCGCACGTCCAATCGGCGCATTCATCGAGCCTGGGTACTCAAAGATGAATTTGAACACTTTTGGCACTATCGCTATCAGGGAGCTGCTAAAAGTTTTCTGAAAAGTTGGATGACAACGGCACTCAGGAGTCGAATTCCATCGTTAAGAAAATTCGTAGGAACTTTGCGGAATCATTTTGAGAACATCATTACTTTCATTGAAAAACCATTGACTAATGCAGTGGCCGAAGGACTCAATCGCATCATGAAAATTGTAAAAAATCGAGCCTCGGGATTTCGTAATTTGAATAGTTTCTCCGACCTCATTTTCCTAACCGTCGGAGACCTCGATATTCCTGCTCAAATTCCCACTAAATTACGTACAGTGTAGAGGTGCTT
>JBHHWW010000214.1:0-1807 GCA_046756725.1 Nitrospiria bacterium
TTAACTGGCATCGAAACCGCTCTTGAATTCTTAGTTGAAAAGGCGAAGAAAAAATAATGGCTGAACTTGCACTTAAAGTAGGAACTGTTGGTCCTGAACCGCTCTATCAAGATCAGGATATATGTTTTGCGTGCAACGATCTTGCGATAGAAAACAGGCATCTTTCAGAAATCTGTAACCACATAAAATCAGGGTTTAAAAATAGATTGAGACCTTTAGGTTCTCTCGCAGAGGTGTACCAAAAAAAAATATACTCATTTAGCTTTAAAAAGGTTTCCAAAAAAGAAGTGATAAGGACTAATCTCACAACAGGAGAGCAAGACCTTTTAAGCGATATACCAAATAAAAAAGGTGAGTATATCCACCTCGATGAGTATCTTAAAAGGCAATTAAAAAATAAACATCACAGAATATTTGAAGGAAACGTTTGGTATGGCGGGCGCAAGACAATAACAAAGGATATTGTCTCGGCGGTGTGGAGAGATGTCGAAAATAAAACAATCTTGAGGCGAGTAGATCACAAACAGTGGCCTTTTTCGGACTTGGAATTATCGCACTTCCTGGTAGTTAAAACGGATGATTTCTCAGAATTACAGCAACACGATTATATGTCGCCGGTTGAGGAGGAATTTATTCAAGACGGTAAAACAAAAAGCAGAATTTTAAAGATGAGAAAATACCGTTTTGATACAACAACTGATGATTTAGGAGTTCCAGATTCAAGTATACGGGACAGAAATAAAAAGGTGGATATCAGAAAATCTAAAAAACTGACAAGACTTAATAGATTGAAGGTAAAATAGTGGCAATTATTAATAAAACCATCGGCGCAACCGGCAGAGATTACACCACTTTTACGCTTTGGGAGGCAGATTTAGACTCTGGTTCCATTTACTCGTCTGGAGATACTGCTGAGGGTGAGTTCTACAATGACGGAACTTTCAATGAAAATTTCACAATCAACGGGGGCGCAACGATCGGCCTGGCAAAAATCATTCTAAAGCCTGGTGCAGGACAAATGCACGATGGGACGGCTGGAAATGGCGCACGAATTGTCAAAACAGGCTCTGGTCCAGTAGTCACCTTTGGTTCAACAGTCGTTACGGAAATGAATGGTCTTGAAATTGATATGAACGATCAACAGATTTCAGGCTCTACTCGTGGGATTGTCCATTTTCTCGACACAAGCACATCAGTAGATAAGGTATATCAGATGTTAATCCATGATGCCATACAAACGTCTGACAGAACGATTTCAGGCATCATGTTTACGGGAGTTCCAGGGGCGGCAGACATCCTCAACTCAATCATGTACAACTTACAACTTACGGACAGCTTAGGAATGATAAGGGGAATTTTTGATGATGGCAGCGGTTCTCAAAATGTAAAACTCCTCAATTTGACTATTCATAAAATAGAAAGAAATGCTGCATCGGGAAATGCAGAGGGAGTTAATCTTTTGGATGGTGGTGCAAAGACGATGCAAAATGTAATCGTCACAGATACAGGTGGCTCCACAAGTGGCTCCACTGTGGATTTTGCAAATTCATCTTACACCAACGCAACCGTAGACCACAACCTGTCATCGGATACCACTGCTTCCGGCACGGGTTCTCTCACAAGCAAGACTTCCGCTAATCAATACGTCTCCACTGTGTCAGGGTCAGAAGATTTACACTTGAAATCCGGGGCGGATGCTATTGATGCAGGAACTGATTTAGGAGTAACTCCCAGTGGTGTTGAGCTTGATATCAATAATAGAGACCGAGATAGTAACGCAGATGTTTGGGATATGGGCGCACATGAG
>JBHHWW010000215.1:0-1758 GCA_046756725.1 Nitrospiria bacterium
TAAGATCGAACTACAAAAAAATCTTGTTTCCTGTCTTTTAAAACAAAGGCAACGCATTTTAAGAAAACTCAGGAACTAAACACCTATATATTGGCAAGGATGATGTTTTTAACATGATATATTAAACAAATGAAAAGAGCTTACTGGACTAATTTCTTTTGCTTGGCGCGTTCTTACTCGGTATGGTTTTAAACACATTCCATTCGTCGCAGCCTTCTCCCCAGCTCCAATACTCCATGATCTCAGCGTCCAGGTCATCAACCTGAAAGCAAAACCAGGGAAAGGTACTGGCATTCAGATGGAGATTCAGTCTGCCGTTTGGAACCATGGAGAAACAGATGTGGTCGGTATAATGTGGATAAATATAACACTTCAATTTCCGGATGGCACTTCCTGTCCTTGTTTTATGATGGCCTTTCTTCCCTTCAAAAATGAGGTAGAGACGCCATTTTTTTGTTCAAAATTATATGCAGTGCAGGTTGTGTTTGCAGAGGCTACTTTCCTGATTTTTTCTTTTTCTTCTTTCTCTTGTTGTCTTCCCAAAACTTTATATCTTCCATAAGTTCTTCCAGGCTGCTGACGGGTTTGGGGCGCTTGAGGATGTGCTTGTAGTCTTTTTTCCCGATTTTAACGGCTTCGATTTCTTTTCCTAAAAATCCCTGGATCTCTTCAAGAATTACTTTCTCATCCCGACTACAAAAGGAAATGGCAATGCCTTTGTTCATTCCCCGACCGGTCCGTCCGACACGATGAACATAGTTTTCTATTACTTCGGGAAGGTCGTAATTGATGACGTAGTTCACATTCGGGATATCGATCCCACGGGCGCTGACATCCGTCGCAATCAGAATTTTGGACCGCCCTTTTTTGAAGCCAAGCATTGCCTCAGAACGTGCGTGTTGATCCTTTTCTCCGTGAAGGGTTTCGGACTCAATTTCAACCCTTGCCATGGCTTTGGAGACCCTTTCGGCCCGAACCCGTGTTCTGACGAAGACAATGATTTTGTCTTCTGGATGATCGCTGATGAAACGCTCCAGGAAAAACCGTTTGTCATCCATCTCTACAAACATAACAAAGTGGGATACGTTTTTAGAAACGAGGTCTTCTGGAGAAATCTGAATACGAATGGCCGATCCGCGTATCTGAGAGTAAGCCAGTTTTTTTATTTCCCTGTTGATGGTTGCGGAGAAGAAAAGCGTCTGATGTTTTCGAAGTAGCCGTTTTTTGATGTCTTCGATATCCTGGATAAAACCGAGATCCAGCATGTGATCTGCTTCATCCAGGACCAGGGTATCGACGCTTTTCAGGTGGATATACCCTTGACTGATTAGGTCGAACAAACGACCCGGCGTGGCGATCAGGATGTCGATGCCATCCTGTAGTTTTTTAATCTGCGGGTCCTGCTCCACCCCGCCATAGAGGGCGAAGGCTTTCACCTTCGTCTGCTTTGCAATCTCTCTGAAAACGTCGCCAATCTGATGGGCCAGCTCATGCGTCGGCACCATGACAATGCACCGGATACCCATCCAGCGTTTGCTTCGTTTTTCTTTTTGAATGCGGTCAACGATGGGAATGGCAAAGGCCGCTGTCTTGCCCGTTCCCGTCTGGGCAATGGCCAGAACGTCTTCCCCCTGCATGATCGAAGGAATGGCTTTAAACTGGATGTCGGTGGTTCTCTTGAAACCCAGACGGTCCAGATTTTTTTTGATCTCTCCTGAGATACGATATTTTTCAAACTTCATTATTCACCTATATTAT
>JBHHWW010000216.1:0-1740 GCA_046756725.1 Nitrospiria bacterium
TAAGCGGCGCAAAAGTTGAGAGACAAATTGATCAAACCCTCACCAACCTGTTATTTACCTTTACAAGAAAAATGAAAGCCCGTATAGATCAATTGGGAGTGTTTGTATGTTAATCCTGAAATTTATTCATTTATTGTCATTGGTCATCTGGATCGGGGGGATTGTCTTCTTCTCTTTTGTTGCGGCGCCGGCGATATTTAAAACCCTGCCAAGAGCACAGGCCGGGGATGTCGTGGCGAAAATATTCCCGATCTATTATAAGATCGCATACGTCTGCGGGCCTCTCTCCCTCGGAACACTGTTAGGAGTCTCAATCCAGAAAGCGTCATCACCTGTCTGGAATTTCTTGTGCATCGCACTAATGACCGTACTGACCTTCTATTCCGGCATTGTGATTGGACGGAAAGTCCGGCAACTGAAAAAAGAGCGCAACGCAGCCAGTACAGATGTCATCCAGCAAGAAAAGGAAAAAGCATTTAAAAAACTGCACGGGATTTCGATGGCGTTGAACATGCTCGTTTTGATGATTGGGATGATTCTGATCTTCTTGACATCCTTAAATCTACAGTAAAATTCATTCACACGACCGTCAGGTAAGCTATGAAGAAATTGATAGTCAGCATAATACTCATCGCCGCGATGGCCGGCGGCACTTTTTTCTTGGTCAATAACAAGACCTCGAACGGCGCAGAAGAGTCTGTCAGATATAAAGAATTTATGATAGAAAAGGGAACCTTCAAAATTGTCGTGACGGCAAACGGCGTGGTCCAGCCGATTAACCGGATTGAAATAAAATCGAAAGCCAGCGGCCAGATTATCAAGCTACCTGTAAATGAAGGTGATTTCATTCAAGAAGGTGAGCTGATTGCCCGTCTGGATCAGAAAGATGACGCATCCGCCGTTTCGCTTGCAGAAGCGGACTTGGAGATTGCAAAAGCGGAACTAAAGCAAGCAAGCCTTCGCTTCAATCGTCGAAAAAAACTGTTTAATAAAAAAATCATTTCTGAAGAAGAAAAAGATGAGATCGGACTCAAGCTCGCGATCTCCAGAGGAAAGGTTATTCAAGCAGCTACGGCATTGGAACGGGCAAAAGAACGGTTGGACGATTCAGTTGTTCGTGCGCCCATTTCCGGGGTAATTTTACAGAAAAAAGTCGAACAAGGTCAGATTATTTCCTCAGGTGTCAGCAACGTCAGTGGCGGCACTTCCATTGTTGATATCGCAGATATGAGCCGGGTTTACATCGAAGCCGGGGTGGATGAAATTGACATTGGAAAAATCCAAACCGGGCAATTATCCGCAGTGACGGCAGATGCCTATCCTCAACAAACATTTCAAGGAAAAATTGTCCGAATTGCGCCGGAAGCGAAGGTCGAACAGAACGTCACCTTATTTGACGTCATTGTGGAAGTTGAAAACAGAAATGGGAAATTAAAACCGGGCATGAATACGACAATGGAGATCACAACATTAATCAAAAAAGCAGTGCTAGTTATCCCGGTTATTGCCTTTCAAACAGATAGAAAAACGGATTTAAACGAAAATGAACGGACAGTTTTAGTCAAGAAGGGGGAGCAATTTGTTCCTCATAAAATTGCAATCGGCATTCAGGACTTTCAGAAGAGTGAAGTCTTATCGGGTTTGAGCGAAGGCGATATCGTCGGGGTACCGATGACCTCCAGATTAAAGAAATCCAATGTTAGGTTGGAAAAAATGATTAAAAAAAGTCGAAGTTTTGGT
>JBHHWW010000217.1:0-1713 GCA_046756725.1 Nitrospiria bacterium
GTCCGACAACCTGCATGGCGACAGAATCCACTGCAGGGAGAGAATCAATGTGACTTGTCCAGCTCGTAGTCTTTAGTGGTGTCCCGTGTTTGTCGTCAACGGAAATCTGAAGACCTTCGCGAATAAAGAGCTTCTTAATGAAAAGGTTCTTTTCCATATTCTCGTTGTTACAATCTTATTTTAGAATGGTCTATATATATGTCGGTATTATCCCTGATCCACCGCCTAAGTCTTTCCTGCCATTTGTAATCTTCAGCCCCATTGTGTGTTATGCGTTCGTCAGGTAAATGGCTTGTGAATTCTTTTGCATGATATCGTTTTCTCCCAACTTTTAAAAACGGATGACCGGTTTTCCATATTCGGCATGCCCCACTGTGGCTCCACTCCACAAAGATATGATCACCCATTTCAATAAGGAACACACTCTGGTTATAGGATCCTCCCTTCAAGACCCCAAAATTACACCTCTCAAATTCTGGCTTTATGCCCCTTGAATCCCTTAGGGAACCTCTGAATAAGTCTTGAGATTTAGCTATCCACATGAGATAATTCCGATTAAGGATATTGTTGAGATATTTATTGGAGGCTGGCTATGGGACAGATGAACTTTTCGGATCTGGATTGGGCGGCAAAAAAGAAGACAAGCCGTCGAGAGAAGTTTTTATCAGAGATGAATCTGGTTGTTCCTTGGCAGCGATTAATTGCCCTGATTGCACCCCACTATCCGAAAGCAGGAGCTGGGCGCCAACCCAAACCTTTAGAATGGATGATACGGATCTATTGTCTACAACAGTGGTACAGCCTCTCTGATCCTGGTATGGAAGATGCTCTCTATGATATCGAATCGATGCGGCGTTTTGTTGGCATCAAGCTCGCTTCTGATGCCATTCCGGATGAAACGACCCTCCTGAACTTTCGCCATTTATTAGAAAAACACCAATTGACAGAAACCCTATTCAAAGGAATTAATACCTATCCGGATGAAAAAAAGATGCATATGAAACGTGGAACCATCGTTGACGCCACACTGATTGCAGCACCCTCCTCCACAAAGAATAAAGAGAAAGCCCGAGATCCCGAGATGAGTTCAAGCAAAAAGGCCAATCAATGGTATTTTGGCATGAAGGCTCATATAGGCGTTGATGCGGATAGCGGATTGGTCCATAGCATGAGCACAACGACAGCAAAAACACACGACAAGGTGGAAATGGACAATCTCATGCATGGCGAAGAGCGTGCCGTGTTTGGGGATAAGGGCTACGTCAGTGATAAGGACAAACGTCAATCGAGGCAGGACGGGGTTTATTGGGGCGTATTAGACAAGGCAAAACCGCAGAAAAAACTGTCCTCAACACAGAAAAAACGGAACAGGAAACATGCGTCAATCCGAGCGAAAGTCGAGCACCCATTTCGCGTTATCAAACGGCAATTTGGGTATATGAAGACCCGTTATCGGGGGCTTGCCAAAAACACGGCACAACTATATGCCCTATTTGGGCTGGCGAATTTGTATATGGCAAAGCGGTCATTGATGCAATTACAGGATCAGTCCGCCTAAGTGAGGAAAAAGGAGAAAAAAGAGTGCGAAACGGCCTCCAAAAAGGCATTTACTCAGTGTTTAAGAAGATGAAATGAAACAATTCTAAGATAAAATGTTCAAAAAATGATCTCGACTGACGAAGTGCACCAATCATCTACTTATTCAGAGCTTCC
>JBHHWW010000218.1:0-1688 GCA_046756725.1 Nitrospiria bacterium
TTACAATGAGTTTTGTCCCGGAGACGCTTACGACTTCGACCGCTGCATTCTTTTCTATGATATTTGGTTCCTCGGAAACACCCCTCCAATCTTCTCCATCAACCAGAACGCGCCCTCTTCCGGCATGTGGATCTATGCGGGTGGTGACCCGGCCTGTTTTTCCGATGAGCGCGTCTGTGTTTGTTTTTGTGCGGCCGGATGAGTCATAAACAAACTTCACGAATACCGGCCGAATCGTCACAAAAAAGAGCAGGGTCACGCCGACCAGGCTGAGGCCCTGTATTCCGTACCCTAATCCCCAGTAGGATGCGAGGGCAGAAACAAGACAAGCGATCCCGACACCGGCTATGACGAAACCGGGAATGAACGTTTCAAAAACGATCAGGACGACTCCAACAGTCATCCAGGTTTGCCAATCTTCCATCAACCCCATTTCTTCACGTTCCTTCCGGCCCTACCTTTTGTCTTGGATGTTATTGATTTTCTTTAAAACAGCGAATACCTTTCGCGCATACCGTATCCGCTTTGCATCACTGACGGCGTTGTAGCAGCCGATTCCTTTCCAGTTGTAACCATGTTTTTGAAGACATCGGGACAAGATCCATGCACCAACCTTGACGTTTTGACAGGGATTCCCAAGTGACCGCCAAGTTTCCTTCCCGAGTTTTTTTGCCCACGATGTATGGATTTGCATCAATCCGAAGTCGTAGTCGGTCTCTGTCCTGAAATTTATTGATCGTGGGTTAAAATCTGATTCGACCTTTGCGATTGTCCAGAGAAGCTGAGGTGGAACATTGTAGATTTGCCCCGCATCTTGAAAGCAGAAAGCATGGCTTTCAACTGAAGCAAAGCATATTCCGATTAAAAATATAAGAATATTGAACAGTCTATTCATTTTGTGAATTGGCAAGCATCCCTTGAGATATTTTCGATATGTTGACATCTGAAATATTGCTCACTAAACTTAAATGGGTATTAAGCTGACGGAAAAGAACATTATGTTACAAATGGCAATTACCACACTCATAGGAATCTCCCTTATTGTCACCATCATTCGAGTTATTCTGGCAATTTCAAGCGGGAATTTAAGACAGCTCATGAGATCGGGTCCGGAAGAAGATTTTTCCATGTTTGATCCGATGGATTTAAAAAACCACGGTCTTTCCCCTGGTGATGTTGGCTATCATTATTACGATGATGATTGAATAGTTTCTTCATTTCACTCCCGTTCCTTGAGATGGTCTATCACCTTTTCTGCTCTAGCGATGCCTGAATCTGCTCCAAAGTCTCTCGGTTTTGCTGCTCTTGCTTTGTTATAGATTTCCTGAGTGAAATCCCCAATTTTATTTGTGATGTGAGAGGCAGTTTCTATCTGGTTTAATCCGTGTTTATTCGCTTCTCGATGTGCATCCCTAATGATCTGATCAAATTTTCCTGTAAAAAGATTGACAACTTCGTTGTCTCTGAAGGATCGGCCAACTTTCCCTCCCGCTCCACTTCCGGCAATAGTAAAACCGCCTTGTATGTTTCCTTCCATGCTTCCGATATCAATACCTTCACTGCGTAGGAATTGTGTGAGATCTTTTGATATGGCACTGGCCGTCGTCGCAACCTGCGCATTAAATGTATGCGGTTGAGATTTCGCCATATCCGGCTCTGAGACAAAGGACGCAAGCTTCGCATCTCGA
>JBHHWW010000219.1:0-1684 GCA_046756725.1 Nitrospiria bacterium
GATGCCGCGGTGGAGGGCGGTCAAATCGCTCTTCATGTCGAAGACGGCCCGGTGAATCGATACCGGCTGATCTGCAACAGGGCCTGCGTTTTGCGCGAATGGACGGCATCGGCGTTGCTGCTGTCTTCCCAGGGGCGCTAGAAGTCCAGCGGGCTCTTTGCCTCTTTTACCGTCAAACTTTTAATCGTATGGGTATAAACCATGGTCGTTCTCACGTCGCTGTGCCCCATCAATTCCTGAATCGTCCGTATGTCATAATTGGCCTGCAATAAATGGGTTGCGAAGCTGTGACGGAAGGTATGCGCCGAGGCGCGTTTGCAAATCCGTGCCTTCCCGACCGCCTGCTTGATTGCCTTTTGCACATGGCTTTCGTGAAGATGGTAGCGCCTTATTTCATTTGTTCCAGGAACAACGGTCAGTTGGATCGCGGGAAAAAACCACTGCCAGGTCAATTCCTTTGCGCAATTTTTATATTTTTTCTCCAACAAGCCGAACATAAATGCACCGGCATAACCGTTACTTAAGTCTTCTTGATGTAATTTTTTAACAGCTTCTAGATGGATCTTCAGTTCCGGCAGTATTTTCTCCGGCAGCGGGACCGTTCGATCTTTTTGCCCTTTTCCATCATGAACCGTCAGAATACGCGCATCAAAATTAAAGTTGTTAATCCGTAGCTTCATGCATTCAAACAATCGAAGCCCGCAGCCGTACAAAAGTTTCACGATTAAATCATAAGGGGGTGAAAGATGCGCAAGAATCGCGTCGATCTCTTCCCGTGATAAAACCACGGGGATATATGGCCTTCTTTTCGCCCTGACATTCTCCTTCTGGTCTCCAAAATCCTTTTTGATGATGTGCCTGTAGAAAAACAGCAGGGCGTTAAAGGCCTGATTTTGTGTGGAGGCCGACACTTTTCTTTTGACCGCGAGATATTTCAGAAACCCCTTTACATCGATGGAGGATAAGGACGTAATCTCTTGGTTGCGGGTAAAGCCCTGGAATTTCTTGATCCAATTGGTATAGGCGCGTAAGGTTTTTGGCGAATAGTGCCGTAATTTTATCTCAGCCTTCAAATCCTCAAGCATGTGGTTCCAGCCGGCGGCATTATTGGCAGGAGACGTTTTGGCCGGTCTTTTTGCATCGAACCTCTCCAGGTTATCTCCCCTCTCTCTTGGGGCGTTTCGATATTCTTGGGTTTTGATGCTCCGCTGCTTGCGCCGGAATGGTTCATTTGGCGTTAGTGTGTAATAAAGCGATATGGCATGGGATGCCTGCCTTTGTTGTTCCTTGGTTTGACGCTTTTCTTGTAATTTATTCAGGAAGGGGGCAAGGCTCTCTTTTGAGGAATCAGGGTGATGATACTTTTGACAAAAGTCCAGATAATAGCGAAGCCATTTTTTGTAGTGATATCTGTAATGCTGCGGTATGGCCTTTTTTATCAGAATTGCATCAAATTGTGGTTTTACTTCTGAAGGAATCGTCAGCATCGGTATTATCCTGTGATTTTCTTGATAACATTACAAATGTGGTGTTATCCAGAAGGTTTAGGCTGGATACTAAGATAACTCTGATAAAAAATCAATAACGATTTGCAATTTCGATTGGGATTCGGTAATATCCAGAAACTATATACTTACTTGATGGCCCTGGGAAAATGGGCCATCGTCAGGATGAGAAGCGCGCG
>JBHHWW010000220.1:0-1674 GCA_046756725.1 Nitrospiria bacterium
TGGTTTTTCCGTCCCCTGGAAATCTCTTTGGAAGAAGTGAGGGCAGGGATTTCAATAGGGCGTTTATCAAACGATTTCTTGACGGCATTTCATAGCTCTCCTTTGATTGCTGAAGTTTTCCGAATGTTTTATTGAGCGGTGTTGTTGACTGGGACTCTGCATGATCAAGATGCATTGGTAATGCCTGGGCTGAAAAGACAGGAGAGGAGGCCGGAATGACCTGACCCCCTCTCTTGTCCGATGTCGGCTTACTGAACGGCGCGCGCTTTAGCGCTCGTCTTTTCAATGAGACGAGAGGCTTCCGTATTCTGATATCTGGAGCGTACGTAGCGCATGATCTCCCTTCTGACCGTCCTGCATGTCCGGATCTTTTCATGATCGATTCGGCAGACAGTAAGGATGTCGATGGCGTCGATCACTTCTCGTGCTGTGCCGTTAGGGAGCGCCACTTCCCGCACCCAGGTTTCCATCATTCTGAGAAAGCTCCGGTCTTCTTCTCCATTCACCAGGTAAATGAAATAAGAGATCCGGTCGGCTTCCCTGAATTTCAGGCCGAACCTAAGGACATAGGATCTGGCTGAGATTCTCCATGTGAGATAGCGGTCTCGCCTCGATCTTTTCGGTGTAAGTGAGTCCAGGCGCTCAAATGTCCTGTTTCTGAATGGACGATCTGACTGCCGTTTCGTCTGATGATGATTTTTCACCCTCATGACATTCTCCTTTTCAACTGTTTTGATTTGTACTTGGGTTGTATTGATTTGTTTCGGAGGTCTTTTTCTAGAAGGACCAGACCCTGGCGCCGTCCGGTGCAAGCGTGTAGACGAGACGGCGGTCTTGGAATACTTGTCCTTTTTGAAAATACAAGGGTGAGGAATCTCTTCCACGGGGGCCTTCACCCTGCCATTGATTCAGATACTTTCCAGCACGGTTTCGATTTTTCATTTTTTCATTCTCCTTCTTTGTCTGATGGTTGGGTTGACGATTTGTTATTGACAAGAAGGCCCCCATTCAATAGACTGATACTTGATGTTGAGGTCTTTGAATGAAGGCCTGCGTTCAAGGGGATCAATCAGCTGCAACTGATTGGTCCCTTTTTATTTGAACGACTTTCCCGCCGTTTGTTTCTGATCCCCGTTTTTCGAAAGCCACCCCTCCATCTTGATCGATGAGCGATCTCGAAAAACGATACGTCCCGCTTAAAAGCAGACCCGTGACGCCGATCATGAAGAGCGCGACCAGCATGTTGTTGATCGTTCCTTTGGGATGTTCGATGATATGGCCGACCCCCACGGCCAGGAAGAGTGCTGTGGCAAATAAAAATGCCACGGCGGAAGTGAGGAAGAGGCTTGAAAGGGTCAGTTCATAGGTTTTTCTGAACATGTGTGTCCTCCTTTTTTGATGGATTTTTTTGTTGAATGCGATTGCTTTGGACCGGATTGGATTGACGTGGTTCGGTTCTATCTTTGTCTTGATAAGAGACGGTCAAGACGAACCTGCCTCATATGATGTTTGAGGTCCTCGCCGAAATCGACCAAAATATCGCTTCCAATCTTGTGTGACTTTTTCTCTTGAAATCTATGGATTGTTTTCATTGCAAGCTCCTTTTTTTTGTTGGATTGTTTTTTATTCGGGCTCTTTACCCCGTGCTTCTTTTTTTTGTTTGCTTTCTGGGTA
>JBHHWW010000221.1:0-1663 GCA_046756725.1 Nitrospiria bacterium
TTACCTAATGGTACAGTTTAAGTCACTTTACCATTTTCTAACTCATTGAATATATAGAGTAAATTTAGGCTTAATTAGAACTTTATTCTTGAGTCGTGATCTTCCTTGGAATACCAGTATTGTTTTGGTATTCCAAGGAAGGGGAGGGGTTCATGTTGTGAATCCACATAGTGAGCGCGATCTTTGTTCTGGAAGGGCAGGGTTCGGGAGTGGATAAGATTAGAGTTACTTACAGAACCAGTACGGCAGATAGGGTAGGGGAGGAGGATTTTGAATGGTGGAAGTTCGTAGATTTTTATGAGCTGAATTACCTTCTAAATCAACTCATATTTCCCTTATAAGTGAGCCGAATATCTGGTATAATCGGTTCATGACCTATAATTGGCAACAAAGCGACTGGGCAGAATTTAAGTACGATCTCTCGGATGTTGAAGATGTATTGTTTGCACTTGCGGAAAAAGGAGGGCGGGTCAGTGGTCTCCTGAAAGGTTTGCCGGAAGACAGGCAAACCGAAACCGTCATCGAAATGATGGTTGCTGAAGCCATAAAAACTTCAGAGATTGAAGGCGAGACTCTCAGCCGTAAAGATGTGATGTCCTCGATTAAAAACAATCTTGGGTTTAAGAATATCGCAAAGGTTCAAGACAAGAAGGCAGAAGGGGCTGCCGAGCTTATGATAGATGTTCGAGAGAGCTACGCCGAAGATCTGAGCAAAGAAAAACTGTTTTCCTGGCATCGAATGATCATGAAAGGGAGTTGGGGGAGTAAAGCGGGTGATTGGCGATCTCATAAAGAACCCATGCAAGTGGTATCCGGACCTATCGGTAAAGAAAAAATTCATTTTGAAGCCCCCCCATCAAGCCGAGTCCCGGATGAAATGAACAATTTCATCGCGTGGTTTAATAACACGGGCCCAAATGGGAAAAATCAGATCAAGAAACCAGCCGTCCGCTCCGCGATTGCGCATCTCTATTTTGAAAGCATTCATCCTTTTGAAGATGGAAATGGGAGAATAGGGCGGGCAATTTCAGAAAAAGCCTTGTCGCAAGGGGTGGGGCGGCCCATCCTGCTCAGCCTGTCTAGATCCATCGAGGCAAGACGAAATGCATATTATGACGCGCTTCAGGCTGGGCAGAGATCAAATAAGATTACTCCCTGGGTGACCTATTTTGTGAAAATGATACTTGAATCACAAATCCAGGCAGAAGAAGAAATAGCCTTTACTTTAAAGAAAACAAAATTCTTTGATCGCTTTAGAGGTCAACTGAATGAGAGGCAACACCGTGTTGCACGCCGGATGCTGGAAGAAGGGCCGAAAGGCTTTAAAGGTGGTATGAGCACAAAGAAGTACGTCTCTATTACCCACACTTCAAAAGCAACAGCAACAAGGGATTTACAAAACCTCGTAGAAAAAGGGGTTTTCATCTCTTCCGGACGCGGACGGAGTACGCGTTATGAGGTTAACCTTGGGCTGGTGTGGTGAGTCCCGGTGTATCAAGTTTATGATTGAAAAAGAACTAGAGGCCGTTCGATAGGGGAGTGAAGGCTAATAAGATGAGCTGGACGGTCTACATCCTGGAATGCGGCGACGGGAGGCTCTACACGGGGATCACGACGGACCTGGCGCGGCGGATCACAGAACATGAAGGGGTGAAGGGGGCAC
>JBHHWW010000222.1:0-1660 GCA_046756725.1 Nitrospiria bacterium
TATTCTTCAAAAAAAGACCTTTTTTTACACGGAGATATTTTTAGCGGACGGTTATCAATAAAAATGTACCAGCTATTTTTAGATCGTCAAGGTAAAGGGGCGGGGCTTTCCAGGCTCGATTTTAAGGAGATTCAGGAGGGGTGATTGTTGGCGGTTTGTTTCGCCTGGATGTACGTCACCTCGAAGATAATGGGAGAGATGACGTACATCACAGACAATATGCTCTTGTTTCTTAAAATCCCACTGTTAAGGCAATCGTCGCAGTCTGCGTGTTTGTATCAACACCCGCAGCATCTGTTTCTTCCAGGCTGGAATATTCTGCCTGCGCTTTAACATTTGCCCGGACAAAATACTGCAGTCCCACCGTATGCTGGGTTTTTTCCGCTTTGCTTCCATCGGCATCTTGAAAGTCATACCGGGCAACGCCGACCAATTTTTCTGAAAACGAGTGAAGCCCTTCAACAAGCCCGCTTGAGACGTCACCTTCTCCGAGGAGCGTATTCCCATCGTAGTTATAATAGGCCAGGATCAGCCCGGAAAGGGCGTAATGAAGGTCAAGGGCTCCTCCATAGACAGTCGTGTCATCATCGGTGATAGCGGCTTCGTCTCCATTTTTATCAAGAGAGATTATTGCGCCGACGGTTTGTTCAAACCCCAGCACTTCGAAGCCTTTTGTCGCCCAGGCGTGAATCGCTCCAAAGCTGTTTTCGGCCTTTTCCACAGCATTGTTTCCGATACCGATGCCATATCGTATATTGGATTCTTCAAAAAAACCGTTTGCTTCCACGGCTTTCCTGCCCAGGGTGACGCCATCTTCCCCTCCGGCATCAAGGCGGGTGAGATAACCGGAAAGCGTCGGTGCACGGGGATCGGAAAGAAAAGGAAAGTCAATATCCATAGCACCCACTTTCAGATTGAGACGGCCATCTGAGATGAGATCATCAAAAATGACAAAAGCCACATCGGGCGTCAAAGACTCAAATTCTCCGGTTGTCTTGTCGAAATCAGCGCCGAAGTCTCCAAAAAAAGACACATTAGGTCCGAGGACGCCACCGAAAAAGAACTCCACAGCAGTCACATCTCCCCTGCTTGTTTTTGCCGGACCCGCTTTTTTGGATTCATAAGCGATTTGGGCAACACCCCCTAATGGAATGCCTTTCATTTTCCACACTGGTTCTCCTGGGCCTTCATCTTCCATCCGATATCCACGTTGCTTGAATGCGATGCCGAAAGAATTGAGCTTTGGAAATGCAATATGGCATGAAGAACAAGCGGCCTTGTATTTTCGGGCGAATCCGGGCATGGCCGAAGCTTCATCTTGCCCTGTTGAAAGAAAACCTATAGAAACAAACAAGGTGAACATTACGATCTTAAAAATCGAATTCTTCATCTATTTCCTCTCTTTTTAATGATGGACGGATTTTGAAGTGAGATGTTTTTTTATCCTGTTTTTGTGATTTTTTTGTACGGAAACCTGTTTAAGAAAAGATCAATTCAGATAAGAATATTGATTCTCGTCTGAATTGATTTAACTATACCAGAGTTTTTTTGGAATGGAGGGCTCGTTCGAAAACTCCTGACACTTTCTAATCGAACAATATTTTTATGAAACGATTTGTTTGCCAATCATATCGACAAAGGTTTTGAAGACGACTTGATC
>JBHHWW010000223.1:0-1660 GCA_046756725.1 Nitrospiria bacterium
GTTCGATGCTTTTTATAAAGATTACCCAAAAAAGAAAAGCCCTGGAGATGCAGAAAAAGCATGGAATACGATCAAGCCCGACAGGGATCTTGTCTTAAAGATTATGGCTGGTTTGGTGGCGGCGAAGAAATCAGAGGATTGGAAAAAAGAAAACGGACAGTACATCCCCTACCCAGCAAGATGGTTGAGGGCGAAGGGGTGGGAAGACGAACATCAAGCATTAAATGAAATCCCAGAAGGGGAGGAGTGGAAATATGAATAGCCAAGATAATTTTTCGTGGGAGATGGGTCCAGAGGAAAGGGCTGAGGTTGATGAACGTATGGCTAATTATGATGGGCCGGACAAAGTAATTGAATCATTTATCGCTCTTGATCAGATCAAGAACAAACCCCAGACAACGGTTTCTTTTAAATATGGGATTGATGGCTTGGACGAACTCACAGAGGGAGGACGTGGCGGGGAGTTAATTATTTTGTCTGGTGCAACGAAAAACGGGAAAACGCTGCTTGCCCAGTCCATCACCGTGAATCTCTGGAAGCAGAAACCATGTGTTTCTTCGATGTGGCTATCTTACGAAATGCGGAAAGAGGAATTTCTAAAGGCTTTTCCCGAATTGCCGTTTTTCTGTTTGCCGGACAACCTCACAGGTCAGTCAATTAAATGGTTGGACCGTCGTATATTGGAGGCCAGGATTAAATACAACATCAGGGTAGTGTTCATTGATCATCTACATTTTTTGGTTGATATGTCGGCCCTTAGAAACGCAAGCCTTGACTTGGGGGCCGTAGTTAGAAATATCAAAAAGCTGGCAATAAATCATAACGTCTTGATTGTGCTTCTTTGCCATGTGAGGAAGAATCTAATCGAAAAGGAGCCAGATGTGAACGATTTAAGAGACTCGTCTTTTATTTCTCAGGACGCTGATTCAACATGGATGGTTTTCCGGAAAAAGGACAGAGATACAAAGGAATATACAAACCGAGCTTGCGTAAAGGTCTGCAATCACCGTTATACTGGTGTGATGGATCGTAAGGTTTCGCTGGTTAAGGTTGGCGGATTACTCAAACAGGAGACCATAAATGCCGGATACCCAGACTATTGATCCCGATATTGAAATGGCAACGGCAAGCCCGGAGATGTTTCTGGAAAGCATGAGGCTTGAGCTTGAGTTGATAGGAGAGGTCTTTGATGCTCGAATATCGAGGCATTATTATCCGCAAGCCCTTCTTGAGAGAAAGCAATACCTGGAGTCATATATCTCTGAATTTTATAAGTGGTATTCAGATCATATCAAAGCCGATGGTCCCCCGCAGGAGCGCATATTTGAGTTTCAATGGCAAGAGATTAAGAAGAAAGAGAAAGAACTCAAAAAGATTGCCCGGCAGATCCAGCAACGCAAAAACAAAGGAAGCGATCTAACAGATGCCATGATTGGGCAGGCAAAGGAGTATTCCCTTGACGCACTGGTTGAGATGGGCAGAAACAGGATGGTGAGTTGCCCAGGTCATAAAGACAAGAATCCATCGTGTTACATCAAAAATAATTATGCCTACTGTTTTTCGTGTGGGCGGTCATGGGACACAATTCAATGGGTGATGGATACGGAAGGATTGAATTTCGTTGAGGCTGTGAGGAGGTTGCAATGACATTGACCGAGAT
>JBHHWW010000224.1:0-1636 GCA_046756725.1 Nitrospiria bacterium
AAGCTCCTTTTCATCTGGTGCCCCACCTGGTAATAAAACAAGACGGGGAATAGCTGGATGTACGAGCAGCGTATCTAAAGAAACACCATTTGTAATGTAATCGATTAAGCCTTCTTTGAGATCTAATCCAAAGTAATGATGGACATTTGGGTTCCTCAAGTCTGCATCCACCAGCAAAACAGTTGTATCAATTGTTTGGGAGATGGAAATTGCCAGGTTGATGGCGGTGAGTGTTTTTCCCTCTCCTTTCCCGGGGCTTGTTACAGCCAAAATATTCCAGCCCTCTTCCTGCATACGAGAAATAACCTTGGTGCGCAAAAATTGATAAGCATCCCTTACGGATCGATTGTTCAGTCCAAGCAAGGCGCGATTTTTTCCTGTGAGGGAAGATGATGTCGGCGACGAGCGGGGCACCGTATAGACACTCTCCTTTTTTAAATCGACGTCCGTGGAGGGCTGCCTTTTTAACCCTTGTCTGGTTTTTTTTCTCTCTTCGTCACTTCCTTTAAACGCTCGGATAGGTTTTTTCTTGTCAAACATCATGTTTTAAGTCCTCAATTTACCGATAGCTGTAAAGAAGGCGACATTGAGAGGATAAAAAAGATAATGAAGGGTGATGAGGATTAAAAGCACTAATCCTGTGGCTCCGATGATATAAGAGATTTTTCTTTTGATTAGGCTATGTCGATTTTCTGTATTCAGGATCAAAGGAATAATGGCAAGAGGAGCAATTCCTGTAATTCTTTCCAGATCCATGTTGGTATAAATAGTGTCATCCAATCCTTCCATTAATGCGGCAAATCCGAATCCGCCTATTAAAGAGAATGCAAAACCAAGAAGGAAAACTGCACGCCTATTCGGTTTCACTGGTCTCTCGGGGAGTGATGGCGGGTCAATAAGAGAGAAGCGCTCACCTTTCATTTGGCTTTCTAGGCCTTCTGCAACCTCTGCTTCTATGAGTTTCGAGCTGATTTCGTTGTACTTGGCCAAGACACTAGCACGGTCACGGGTTAAACTCTGGTATTCCCTCTCTACCATAGGGCTTGTTTCTATCCGGCGAGTATACTCAGTTCTTTGTATCTTAAGCTCTTTCTTCGTTTCGTCTAGTGCCATCAGGTCATGTTCAGTTGATGCCAATTGCGTCTGAATTGATATAAAGGCCGGGTTTTCTGGTTTTTCTTCGGGATTTTTTTCTTGCTGTTGGGAAAGCGTCTTGATTTCTTTCTGTAATGCAGAAATGGTATTTCTGGACTGGATGACATCTGGATGGTCCTTGGCGTATTTTTCTAAGAGTCCTTGAAGTTGTATTCTTTCTTCTGCCATTAAGTTTTTCAAGACAACAATATTTTTTGTTTCACCTAGCACTTTCTCTATGGCGGATATCTCACGTTTTACCTTACTCAAATCCGGATGTTCAGGAGAGAAGCGGGTGGAAAGGGTGATGTGCTTCGAATGAAGGATCCTCAGGCGGTCCAATGGGTCGAGGATCCTCTCGCCACTGGCGATTATGAGGGGAAGTTCTGGCTTAACAGTAGCCAACTGTCCTTTGAGGTATATTCGACGGTCTTGAAGGGCGCGGACCTGCTGATCCACATCGATCAAGTCCCTGTTCGTTTGCTCTAAGAGCCGAAGGTTG
>JBHHWW010000225.1:0-1595 GCA_046756725.1 Nitrospiria bacterium
GGTTCGGGCTCCGCTCGCCATGAAGTTAGCCCTGTTCTCTTGCAGGAGAGGATTTACACCACCGTGCCTTTTTGCCATGGAATCCACGGTCAATAGGCGCTTAGCGCCGAACATCGACAATATTTTGTCGATAATATTCAAAATAATTTTAGCCACAGATGAACCCAGATTGACAAGGATACAATTTTCGGACTATAAAATAATTTTACGACAAAAAGATTTTAAAACCATTACTAATAATTGCAAATCATAAGTGAACATTATTCTGCCACATCCGTGTTCATCGGTGTTAATCCGTGGCTGAGCATGCCCCCGACGCTTGTCGGTGCCATCTTTTAGTAGCAACGTCTGCGAAAAGACGTAGCACCTGACTTTCGAGGTGCACAATTACTTTGAGAAAGCACCCAGGTAACTCAAAAAACCGGCGCCCGTTGGTCGGAGTTAAGCCGTTCGTTATGCGCTCGATTGCTACCGCCGCTTCGATTTCTTTTTTTTCTTCCTACTTGAGGAATGACGTTTTTTCCTTGGCTTCCGGGGCGAAATGAGTTCATACGAATCGCCGAACTGCCGAATTACGCGCTGCCGAAGCTCCTCACGTTGTTCGACGGGAACGCCGAAAGCAAGAGATGAGTATTCCCAATCTCGTTGACGAATGAGATCACGGTCAAGCTTCGCAGCGCATTCATCGCACAGCCCTAAATCATTCAAAGGAAGATAATTGTCACAGCCCTGACACTCGCCTTCAATACTCGACCAAAACTCATCGGCAGTATCTGCATCCTCTTCATCGACTTGACTGAGTACAATGTCACGATTATAATCAATGTCCCCCAAGAGTTTCCGGCAACTGTAGCGTGTTTCTGAATCGGATGCGTCTATTGTCTTCGCATACTTTCTATTTGGGAGCAGGCCACGTTTTTTACACGCCTCAAAGAAAAAACTGGCGGTTGGTCCATCAAACTGCAAGTCTCCTTCATCAAACATAACCACACCGAACGTCCCCTGAAGATAGAGCTCGCCCACTTTTAGCACATCTTTGCTTTTACCGTACTCTTTGGCCGCCTCAAGTGCACGCTCTTTCGAATGAAACACAGGATCAAAAGACTGACCAGTTGGGCAAATAACGTGGTAATTCTTATCTAATAAAGTGTAGCCAATAACAGGATTATAATCTGGATCTATCATTTCTTTACCAAAATAAGATGATTAGAAGAACCCACAAGGAGTATTTTCGCATCCACGATTGGTTATAGGCCGGGGCCTTTGGACGATGCGAGAATATTTTCCCGTAGCTCTCCACTGAATTCTACTAAATCGGAGTCTTCGATGAGTTCATGACAATACATCAGAAAAAGATACCAGTGCATTTTCGATCTGGAGTGACCGTCGAGGCAATCGACCAAAACCTTGGCTTCCTTTTCCATTTTCTCTTTCGCTTCCCAAAACTGCTCTGTTGGTGTCTTATTCTCATCCGTGAGAATGCGGATGATCTCCTTGTTTTTCTTCCTCAAATAGCGCTCTCGCCATTCCGGAACGCGATTTCGGAAGGTTTTCCAGTCTGATTCTTTCGGTTTCCTCACCATTGTCTCCTTTAC
>JBHHWW010000226.1:0-1592 GCA_046756725.1 Nitrospiria bacterium
AGAAGATCCTCTATGAATGCTTCTCTCTCCTTTTTATGCATCTTTTTTACGGCCTGAATGATCTCAGCCGGATTAACTTCCATTTTTATTACCGTCTCCATTTTGTAAACCTCCTAGCAGCTAGCAGAGGGTCAGGTCTTGCATTACCATATTTCCTTACCTCCCCCCATCGACTCAATTCCGCCTCGCCTCCTGATGCAGGCTGACAAGCGGGCAAGCTGGCAGGAACTAACCAGACACCTTTTTGTAAAAACTCCATAACAACTTCCCAACCTCTCCTCTCAATAAATCCATCCTTCCAAATTCCTGATCTTTTAGATACCCCATTCTCCTGGAAAAGTCTAAAAGGTATTCAACCTCAGCCAGTGAACCAACGGAAATGCTTACAAATCTTGCAAGCTCTTTGTCCCCTTTTCTGGCATATCCTTCCACGATGTTCGGGGTACTGAAAGGGCAGCTCTTCTAAGCTGAGAAGTCAAACCATGGATTTCATCTTTTGGAAAGTTCTTCGTTGCCTTATATATTTCGATAGCAAGTTTATCGGCTTTTTGCCAAACATGGAGTTCTTTGTAGGTCATTATTTCCTATTGAAGCTGGCAAGCGGGCAGGCTCTCTAATTCCGCCCCGCCTCCAGCCGGTCCAGCCGGAGCTTTAAGGCCTGAAAATTTGTTTCGAGAACCCGAATTCTTTGGTCCAGTTCTGCGTAGGAAAACTTGATGGCCGATAATATCTCTCGATGCGCCTCGTCATTTTCTTCGATATGTCGGGCTAGCTTCTCATTGAGGTTTGCGACGCCTTCGGCCACAAGTTGGATCTTGTTTTCTAAGCCTTCCGCCACTACCCCGAAGTACCGCTTTAACTCTTCCATCTGCTCATCGTTCATAGGACCACCCTTCCTCCAGCCGTTCTCGGTTTACACCATCCATGGCATCAGCTCTTGCCCGTATCCCTTCCCTCCATCCCGCAATCCGTAAATAACGAAAATGGGGGGTCTGGTCTTGAAATATCATTTTTTTTCTGACCCAATGATGAAGAACCCTTTTTTATTCCGTTCTGTATCACTTTTCATCTTCTAATCTCGAAACAATCACCTTAGCGAATTCATTGAAATCGCCAAGGCGATGACGTGCGATGGCGTGGACAATCGTCCAGTCGATTTCCCCGTAATGATGCTCGGCGATGTTCTGAAAGCCTACAGCCTTCTTCATTTGCATCGCAAGCTTCTCATGGATGACGCCGGTTTTTGCCAGGGCTTCGAAAGTTTGTCCCATCGTATCCGGCACCACAGAAATTCTATTTTTTGCCCGATCACTTCCCGATCCATGCTCGTCTCCCTATAGCGGACGCCAAAATAGACGCGTACCCTTATTACAAGGAGGGCCGAGAGAGAGCTGAGGGACAGGTCTTGAAATACTATATTCCCTTTGCCGGATTGCTCAATTCTTATACACCCTTTCCTCCCAACATCTCTCTTCGATAATGCTATCTGGCACTTGCATTCAAAATAGTAAGACCGACGATCTTCGTACCATCTTTTCTGATTAAGATGTCGTCATCTGTTTCAATCGTTTTTTTTGCCCTTTGGGGTTTTC
>JBHHWW010000227.1:0-1552 GCA_046756725.1 Nitrospiria bacterium
ATAACACAACGCCGGGTGACCGTTCAGGCGCATTTCCCTCCTCAACTGCTTCCAGTATCTGAGAGATCTGAATCATGGTTTCTGATACAGGCTTTCAAGTGGAATTTGTTTGGGATAAGATAACCGCATGGCTGGATCCGCTCAACCAGAGATAAGAATCCATCAAAACAATAATCGTCTATTCCATAAGTTTTCTACTATATATTTTCAGTGGTGTACATCTGGCTATTTGATCGAAATCTCGATCATTATGCAAGAGGATGAGTTTGTTCTCAATGGCAATTGCGGCAATAATACAATCCACCGTCTTCCGGATTGTTTTTCCCCGACGGCGGCATGTCCGGAAAATGTCGGAAGCATGCAAATAGGTATCAATCCCCTTCGTGAGAAAAATAGGAAACGTCAAGAGGTGTTTCTGAATTCGCTGGTACGTTCGTTCCTCTTTAATTCCTTGTAATATCTCAGTAACATGAATGCCGGCGAGGCCCAAAGATTCTTCCTTTTCAATAAGACGATGAAGTGTGTGGCTAGATCCCGACCCTCGGAAAAAATCGATCCACACGGATGTGTCCACCAGTATCATGTTCTGGCTTCTCGCAGTTGCGACAGATCACCTTCCCAAACGACCTTGCCCTCAAGCTCCAGGAGTTCCTTCCGACTTTTTTTTGCAATAAGTTCTTTTAATGCCAAATTTACCAGGTCTTTCTTGGATTTGCATTTCGTTATTTTAAGACCCGCCTCAACAAGACGGTCATCTAATTCGATGTTTGTCCTGGACATTGCATTTAACCTCTATTTTTATACACCAAAAATAGCGCATATTGGTGTATAAATCAAGCTTACTCCAGGCTGGGTGCCACTTCCTGCCCAGTATCCTTCACATCACCATTTCCCTAAAATTCCGAAGGTTTCATCCGATTCGATAATATTCTGATCTTTTGAAATTGACAAATTCCCAGAGGAGAGGAAGTCGGATTTTTGTGAAAAAGCACCTCATGGGCGATGAAAGTCCGACGAGCAACACAAAACAATTTAAAAAATTTGGTTGGAAAAATTGAAAAGAACCGATATAAAAACCAGAAGCCGACTGAATGACAGCGCTGTCGGGAAAGCAGACCTGAAGCAACAGTAATCATCAGTAGTTTAAATTAAACAGGTGCCACGTTTAAATGGCCAAGCCTGAGAAGGCGTGCTAACTTGCAACACCAAAATATTTTGGAGGAGACGATGGAAGGTGTGGAATTGTCCAAAATGCTGGCGTCCTTAAGGAAGGAATTGGGAGCAGCACAACAAGAAGGGGACGGAAAAGATATCAAGTTTGCGATTGATGATATCGAGTTAGAGTTGCAGCTTACCGTGGCAGAAGAAGGCGGCGGCAAAGCCGGTGTTAAATTCTGGGTTGTTAATGCAGAAACCGGTGCAAAGGTCACCTCGCAATCCATACAAAAAATAAAACTTAACTTAAAGCCGGAAACCAAGGGTGAAACCACCAAGGTGAATGACGAAGATACCCGACAAGACTAATCGCTTCATAGGGAGGGGGCATGAATAA